>NZ_JBFBGK010000001.1:0-253406 GCF_040684615.1 Streptomyces sp. NPDC089919 | reverse complement strand
CGACAAGGCCAAGGCCTCCGCCAACGCCGCCCTCAAGACCCTCTCCGGCAAGGAACTCCCCGCCAAGGTCATCGACCCCGCCTGGGCGAGCATCCAGACCACCGACGACCCCCTCGCCACCACCCTCAAGACCGAGGCCGACTGGGCCGTCAAGGCCCAGCTCATCAAGCAGCCCGACCTCACCGGCATCTACGACCTCACCCTCCTCAACAAGGTCCTCAAGGCCGCCGGCAAGCCCGAGGTCACCGACGCCGGTCTCGGCGCCAACTAAGCCCGCAGTCCCCACGGATCCCAGGAGGTGACGACCATGGCCACCACGTACGCCAAGGCTGCCGAAGGTACCGCGGCCGCGGTGACCCACGCCGCCCGCATCGAGCACGTCTCCAAGTCCTTCTCCGGCCCGGCCGGGACGCAGCTCGTGCTGGACGACATCAGCCTCGATGTCGCACCCGGCGAGTTCGTCACCATCCTGGGCGCGTCGGGCTGCGGCAAGTCCACGCTGCTCAACCTGGTCGCGGGCCTGGACAAGCCGACCGCCGGATCGATCGAGACCCCCGGCGGGCGGCCCGCCCTGATGTTCCAGGAGCACGCCCTCTTCCCGTGGCTGACCGCGGGCAAGAACATCGAACTCGCCCTCCGCCTGCGCGGGGTGCCCAAGTCGGAGCGCCGCGGGGAGGCCGAGCGGCTGCTCGAGCTGGTCCGGCTCGGCGGCTCGTACGGCAAGCGGGTCCACGAGCTCTCCGGCGGCATGCGGCAGCGCGTGGCGCTGGCCCGGGCCCTGGCCCAGGACAGCGACCTGCTGCTGATGGACGAGCCGTTCGCGGCGCTGGACGCCATCACCCGGGACGTGCTGCACGGCGAGCTGACCCGCATCTGGTCGGAGACCGACGTCTCCGTCCTCTTCGTCACCCACAACGTCCGCGAGGCGGTCCGGCTCGCGCAGCGCGTGGTCCTGCTGTCCTCGCGGCCCGGCCGGGTGGCGAAGGAATGGACCGTGGACATCCCGCAGCCGCGCCGCATCGAGGACGCGGACGTCGCGGAGCTGTCCGTCGAGATCACTGAACACCTGCGTGGGGAGATCCGCCGCCATGGCCAGCACTGAGACCACCGAGAAGGCCGCCCCGGGCCGGGCGGACGACCTGGCGGGCCTGGAAGCCGGCCTGGACGCCCTGGACGCCGTCGAGGTCCGCCGCACCCCCGTCCGGGAGGTGCTGGTCAAGAAGGTCCTGCCGCCGGCCGTGGCCGTCGGGCTGGTGCTGCTGGTGTGGCAGGTCCTGGTGTCCGCGAAGGTCACCACCGAGGACAAGCTGCCCTCCCCCGGCTCGGTCTGGGCGGGGCTGCAGGACATGTGGCTCCAGGGCACCCTGATCGACGTCGTGTGGACGAGTGTCAGCCGGGGCCTGTCGGGCTTCCTGCTCGCCCTGGCCATCGGCACCCCGCTGGGCCTGCTGGTCGCCCGGGTGAAGTTCGTCCGGGCCGCGATCGGCCCGATCCTCTCCGGTCTCCAGTCGCTGCCGTCGGTGGCCTGGGTACCGCCCGCCGTCATCTGGCTCGGCCTGAACGACTCGATGATGTACGCGGTGATCCTGCTGGGCGCCGTGCCCTCGATCGCCAACGGCCTCGTCGCCGGCGTCGACCAGATCCCGCCGCTGTTCCTGCGGGCCGGCCGGACGCTGGGCGCCACCGGCCTCAAGGGCACCTGGCACGTGGTCCTGCCGGCCGCGCTGCCGGGCTACCTGGCGGGCCTCAAGCAGGGCTGGGCCTTCTCGTGGCGCTCCCTGATGGCCGCCGAGATCATCGCCTCCTCCCCCGACCTGGGGCTGGGGCTCGGCCAGCTGCTGGAGAACGGCCGCAACAACATCGACATGCCGGGCGTGTTCCTGGCGATCTTCCTGATCCTGGTCGTCGGCATCGCCATCGACCTGCTGATCTTCAGCCCGCTGGAGCGGTGGGTCCTGCGCAGCCGCGGCCTGCTGGTGAAGTGAGCCCGCGATGCGTCCCGTCCTCCTCGTCATAGCCCACGGCTCGCGCGACCCGCGGCACGCGGCGACCGTGCACGCCCTCACCCGGCGGGTGCGGGCGCGGCGGCCCGGGCTGCGGGTGGCGACGGCCTTCCTGGACTTCAACGCGCCGTCGGTACCGGCCGTGCTCGCCGCGCTGCACGCCGACGGGGTGCGGGAGGTCGTCGCCCTCCCGCTGCTGCTCACCCGTGCCTTCCACGCGAAGGCGGACATCCCCTCGGCGCTGGCCGAGGCCACCTCCCGGCTGCCGGGCCTCTCGGTCCGGCGGGCGGAGGTACTGGGCCCCTCGCCGCTGCTGGTGGCCGCGCTGGAGCGGCGGCTGGCGGAGGCGGGCCTGGGCCTGACCCCGGCGGACCGGGCCACCACGGGAGTGGTGCTCGCCTCCGCCGGCTCCACCGACCCGGAGGCGATCGCAGCGATCGCTGAAACCGCGCGGGAGTGGCGGCGCACCGGTTGGTGTGCCGTGCGGCCTGCGTTCGCCTCCGCCGCGCTGCCCCGCACGGAGGACGCCGTACGCGCCCTCCGTGCGGAGGGAGTGCGCCGGATCGCCGTCGCCCCGTACGTCCTCGCGCCGGGCCGGCTCCCCGACCGCATCGCCGCCGGCGCCGCCGACGCGGACCTCCTGGCCCCCGTCCTCGGCCCGGCCCCCGAGGTGGCCACCCTCCTCCTCCACCGCTACGACGAAGCCCTCGCAGCGGACCTCCCGGCCCTGTCGGCCTGACCGCCCGGCCCCGCTGCGCGGAGCGGTCCCCTCCCCACCCCTTCGCGAAACCGGTGGGCAGCTGCCCCCGGATCCCCCGCACCGGCGCGCAGCGTCGGTACGGGGTCCGGGGCTTGCCCCGGTTTCGGGAAGGGGCGGGGAGGGGAACCAGCCCCGCAGGGCCACGATCCGCGCCCCCCGCGGCCCGCGCCCAGCCGGGCCGGCGGGCCTGCGGGCCGGGACGGCCCAGGCCAGGCCGGGCCAGGCCAAAGCAGAGGCTAGGCGCCGCGGGCCGTGGCCTCGTCGGCGAGGGCCGTCAGGTCGGCGATGGACATCGAGCCGGCCGGCAGCCCCTCGCGGGCGAAGATGTTCGCCGCCAACCGCAGCGTGTCGTTCACCGGCGTCCGCACCCCGTGCAACCGCCCCAGCAGACAGATCTCCCCGTTCAGATAGTCGGCCTCCACGGACCCCGTCCCCCGCGCCACGCTCTGCCAGGACGACCCGCCCCGCACCCCCGCCGGCGGCACGATCTTCCCGTCCCGGGCCGCCGCCTGCTCCGGCTCCGGCACCAGCGCGATGCCGGCCGCGGCGAACACCGCCCGCGCCTCCGCCGCCGCCCGCCCCGCGAGCGCGGCCTTCGCCGGATGCGGCTCCGGCCCGGTGGTCACCTGGATCGCGTTGGCCACGTTGTGCAGCAGCTTCGTGTGCTTCCAGCGCATCACGTCCTCGACCACCGGCGCCTCGAAGCCGGCCGCCACCAGGTCCGCGGCCACCCGCCGCGCCAGGCCGTCGGCCCCGGCCGGGTAGCGCCCCAGGTGCAGCATCCCGGTCAGCGGGGCGCACAGCGCCTCCACCACTCCCGGCTCCAGGAAGGAGGCCGGCAGCCACACCGACACGCCGTACACCCGGTCGAAGCGCCGCAGCGCCAGCCGCTCGCCCTCCACGCCGTTCTGCGCGCAGAGGACCGGCAGCCGCTGCGCGGCCGTACCGCCGCCCGCGACCTCGGCCGCGCCCCAAGCCTCCAGCGCGGCCTGGGCGTGCTGGGTCTTCACGGTCAGCAGCAGGACGTCGTCCGGGCGCAACGCGCCCAGTTCGTCCGGCCCTTCGACCACCGGCAGCCGGTGGACCCGGGTGCCGTCGGCCGTGGTGAGCCGCAGGCCGTTCTCCCGGAGGGCCGCCGCGTGCGCGCCGCGCGCGGCGAGGACGACCTCGCCGCCGGCCGCCGCGAGCCGTCCCCCGATGGTGGCGCCGATCGCGCCCGCTCCGATGATGATGTAACGCATGGGGCGAGCGTGGCACATCCGGCCCGCAGGACTAGGGTCGGGGCATGTCCGACTCCCCCTTCGCCATCGGCGGCGACCGCCCCGTCCAGCGTCTCGGCTTCGGTACCGGCGGTCTGGTCGGCCCGGGGTTCTGGGGCCCGCGGGGCGAGCGCGCCGACGCCCTGGACCTGCTCCGCACGGCCGTCGGCCGGGGCGTCACCTTGATCGACACCGCCGACAACTACGGCCCCGGCCTGGCCGAGGAGCTGGTGGCCGAGGCCCTGCACCCGTACCCGGCGGAGCTGCTGGTGGCGACCAAGGGCGGGGTGGTCCGCACCGGCCCGGACCGGTGGCACATCGACGGCCGCCCCGAGCGGCTGCGCGCGATGTGCGAGGCGAGCCTGTCCCGGCTGCGCACCGACCGGATCGGCCTGTACCAGCTGCACCGCCTGGACCCGGCGGTCCCGATGGCCGAACAGCTCGGCACGCTGGTGGAGTTGCGGGCCGAGGGCAAGATCGCCCACATCGGCCTGGACAGCGTCACCGCCGAGCAGCTGACCGAGGCCCTGGGGTACGCCCCGATCGCCTCCGTCCAGAACCGCTACAACCTCCTGGACCGGACCGCCCAGCCGGTGCTGGACCTCTGCGAGGAGCGCGGCATCGCCTTCCTCCCCTGGTTCCCCCTGGGCGACGGCGCCCTGACCGGCGGCCGGGTACCGGCGGCCCTGGCGGCGGTGGCCGCCGAGCACGGCGCGAGCACCGGCCAGGTCGCCCTGGCCTGGCTCCTGTCCCGCTCCCCGGTCCTGTGCCCCACCCCCGGCACCGGCTCCCCCGCCCACCTGGCGGAGAACCTGGCCGCCACCACCGTCCACCTCACCCCCGCCGAACGACAACTCCTGGACGCCCTGGTCTGAGCCGGCCCTACTCCCCCGCCAACTCCACCAGCGCCAGCACGCTGTTCCAGTTGCGGCTGGTCCAGTCGATGCCCTTCAGGACCGCGGGGCGGTGCAGGGCCTCGCCGAGCTTGGAGCGGCCCAGGCCGTCGGGGGCGTACAGGTACAGGACCCGGTCGCCGAGCCGGAAGTCCTCGGGGGCGAAGGCCGCCGGGTCCAGGCCGGCCAGGCGCTCCGGTTCGGGCTGCCGGGACAGGAAGGTGGCGTGCAGCTGCTTGCCCTCGAGCTCCGCGGCCGGGAAGGGGCAGGCCGCCACCACGGCCCGCAGGTAGCGGCCGTCGACCACCACGCACGGCACCGCGAAGCCGAACTCCGCCTCGATGGCCCGCTCCAGCTCCACCCGTACCGCGTCCGCGTCCGGCTCCGCCGCGGTGAAGACCGCGTTGCCGCTCTGGAGGTACGTGCGCACCCCGTCGTAGCCGAGCCCTTCGAGCAGGGCGCGCAGCTGCGCCATCGGGACCTTGCGCCTGCCGCCGACGTTGATGCCCCGCAGGAGCGCCACAAAGGTTTTCGCCATGATCGGCAATGTAGCCCGGTCCCTGGCGGCGGTGCGAGACTTGCCCCGATCCGACGGTTGAACGATGGGGTACGGCGATGGACGAGGCGCGGGCCAGGAAGGTCCTGGCGGCGGCGGGGCTCGGGGCGGGGGCGCAGCTGCTCGCCCTGGGCGAGAACGCCGTCTTCGGCGTCGGCGACCTGGTGGTGAAGGTCGGCCGGGACGCGGAGCTGCTGGCCCGGGCCGAGCGCGAGCTGGCGGTGGCCGGCTGGCTGGCCGCGTCGGAGGTGCCGGCGGTACGGGCGGCGGAGCCGGCGGCCCGGCTGGTCGAGGGGCATCCGCTGACCCTGTGGCACCGGCTGCCGGCCGCGGTGCGGCCGGCCGGCGCCGGGGACCTGGCGGAGCTGCTGCGGGCGGTGCACGCACTGCCCGCGCCGCCGTTCGCGCTGCCCCCGCGGGAGCTGCTGGGCGGGGTGGAGCGCTGGCTGCGGCTGGCGGGCGAGGCGGTCGACCCCCGGGACGCGGCGTACCTGCGGGCGCGCCGGGACGCCTTCGCCGCCGAGGCGGCGGCGCTGGTCCCGCACCTGCCGCCGGGCCCGATCCACGGCGACGCGCTGCCGCGCAACGTCCACGTGGGGCCGGACGGTCCGGTGCTGGTGGACCTGGAGACCTTCGCGCTGGACCTGCGCGAGCACGACCTGGTGGTGATGGCCCTCTCCCGGGACCGGTACGGCCTGGAGCCGGCGGCCTACGACGCCTTCTGCGCGGCGTACGGCTGGGACGTGCGGGAGTGGGAGGGCTGCGCCGTGCTCCGGGGCGCCCGCGAGACGGCCAGCTGCGCGTGGGTCGCCCAGCACGCGCCGTCCAACCCGGGCGCCGCCGCGGAGTTCCGCCGCCGCGTCGCCTCCCTGCGCGAACACGCCCCCGAGGTCCGCTGGCACCCCTTCTGACCGGCGCCCCCGTCAGGCGGCGGCCAGCGGCCGCAGCGGCCAGGTGCCGTCGATGACGGCGTCCGGGGTGCCCTGGCGGCGCAGGTAGGCCTGGAAGTCGGCGGCCCAGGTGGCGTACCAGCCGATCTGGCGCTCGTGCAGGTGCTCCGGGGCCAGCGCGGCCACCCGCGGGTGCCGGGCGGCTATCGCCCGGGCCACCTCCACCGCCGCCAGCGCGTCGGCCGAGGCGTCGTGGGCCCCGTCGAGGACGACGCCGTAGACCTCGCAGACCGCCTCCAGCGTCCGCTTGCCCCGCCGGTAGCGGTCCACCGCGCGGTCGATGGTCAGCGGGTCGGCCACCGGGCCGGTCTCCGCCCCGCCCAGCCGGTCGGCCAGCGAGGGCAGGCCGTACCGCTCCAGTTCGGCGGCGAGCAGCGTGAGGTCGAAGGCGGCGTTGTACGCGACCACCACCGCGCCCCGCCGCCAGAGCCCCACCAGGGCCTCGGCGACCTCGTCGGCCACCTCCGCGGCCGGCCGGCCCTCGGCCACCGCGCGCTCGGTGCTGATGCCGTGGATCGCCGAGGCGCCCTCGGGGATCGGTACTCCCGGATCGGCCAGCCAGCCGCGCCGGTCGGTCACCACGCCCCCGGACACCTCCACCACCGCGGCCGTGACGATCCGCGACCGGCCCGGGTCGGTGCCCGTCGTCTCCAGGTCGAATCCGGCCAGTGTTCCCCCGTGCCACGCCATGTCGTGCCCCTCCCTCATCGTGGCTCCAGCCTGCCAGAGCGCTCTGACACTCCGGGGCCGGGGGCCCGGCCGGGGCGGGCGGCGACGGGTTCAGGACACCGGCCGGGAGTCCTGCCAGACCGACTCGAACTCCTCGCGGTAGGTGCCGAAGAGACCGGGCTCGCCGTCCTTGGCGGCGGTCCGGCCGCCGCCCCGCAGGACCAGGACCGGTGCCTCCATGCCCCGGGCCCGTCTCAGGTAGGTCTGGACGACCGCTATGCCGCCGCCGGTGCCGCCGGCCTCGCCGTCGACCAGGTAGGCGGTGAAGCGGGGGGTCTCGTCGAAGACGTGGATGGCGAACTGCCCGGGGTCGGCCAGCCGGGCCCGGACCCGCCGCACGTGCAGGATGTTCATCTCGACGGAGCGGCTGAGCTCGCCCTTGCGCAGGCCCAGCTCCCGCTCCCGCCGCTTGACCGCGCTGCTCGCCGGGTTGAGGAAGAGCAGCCGGACCCGGCAGCCGGCGTCCGCCAGGCGCACCAGCCGGCGCCCCGAGTAGTTCTGGACCAGGAGGTTCAGGCCTATGCCGATCGCGTCGAGCCGGCGGGCCCCGCCGAACAGGTCCTCGGCCGGCAGCTGCCGCTGGAGCCGCACCCGGTCCGGGTGGACCGAGACCACGTCGGCGTACCGGTCGCCCACCAGGTCCTCGACCGCGTCGATGGGCAGCCGGTCCGCGGCCGGGCCCCCGGCGCCGCCGCCCAGCACCTCCAGCAGCCGCGCCGAGGCCCGCTCGGCCTGGTCCAGCACGGCCTGGTTCAGGGCGCGGTTGCGGGAGACGACGTTGCGGGTGACCTCGAGCTCGTCGAGGGCCAGCTCCACGTCCCGCCGGTCGTCGAAGTACGGCTCGAAGCAGGGCCAGTGCTGGACCATCAGCTCCCGCAGCTGCGGGAGCGTCAGGAAGCTGAGGACGTTGTCGTCGGCCGGGTCGAGCAGGTAGCCCTTGCGGCGGCTGACCTCGCGCACCGCGACGGCCCGGTGCACCCACTCCTGGCCGGCCGGCCCGGCCGCGGCGACGACCCAGTCGTCCTCGCCGTGGACGGGGGCGTAGATCGGCCGCAGCACGGCGCCGACCACGGCCCGCAGCCGCTGCTCGATCAGGTTCAGCCAGATGTACGCCCGGCCGGCGCGCTGCGCGCGGGTGCGCACCTCGCTCCAGGCCTCGGCGCTCCAGTCCAGTTCGGCCCCGGCCGCCGGCCCCGGCTCCGCCGGCTCGGCCAGCGAGACCGCCCCGGCCGGGGGACCCGGCGGGGCACCTGCGGGGACGTCCGAGGGGCCGCCCTCGTGACCTGCGTCACCAGGGGGCAGCTCCAGCCCTCCCGAGCTCACCCGCGCACCGCCTTCTGCTTCTGGAAGCCCGCTCCAACGATCAAGGAAGGGTACTCCCGAAGCGGAGGGCGGTGCAGCCGGATGGACCCTCCGGTTTCCCAACTCTCCTACTGCGAGTGGCCGTTCTGACCCGCCAGGGCGGCCGGAGTGAGCGGATTCATAGCGGTCACGTCACGCGGCATGAGCTGGAAGCCCTGCCAGTGCACGGGCATCGGCTGCTGGTCCTCGTCGCGGGCGACGTGGTGGAAACCGATGTTGACCCACGCGATGGGGTTCTTCAGCGTCTCGCCGTTGACCCAGGTGTCCACGCTCTTGCCGGCGTCGGGGCCGCAGTTGCGGAGGTTGTTGGTGGCGAACTGCTCGCAGGCCTTGTACTCGGTGAAGTAGACGTCGTGCCGGGTGTACGGGCGGCCGCTGTACTTGGCGGTGGCGCCCGGCACGATCTCGTACGAACGGGCGTGCCCGTCCTTGTTCTTGCCGGTCGCGCTGACCACCCGCCACCAGCGCATGTCCTTGGCGTCACCGGCCAGCTCCTTGGTGACCGGGGTGCGCACCGTCCGGGTGGTGGGGGTGGCGCCGTCCTTGCCGGGCGTGGTGGTGGAGTCGTACTGCTCGACCGTGCCGCCGGGGGTGCCGTCCAGGGCGAAGTTCAACCGCCAGAAGATGTTGTGGCTGTGGCTGGTGGCGTAGGCCTTGGCGCCCTGGCCGATGGGCCAGCCGCGGCCGTCGCCGGCGTCGTAGTCGGCGGGCGAGAGGCTGCCGGTGGCGCCGACGTTGGCGCTGATCAGGCCGTCGGCCTGGAAGCGCCACTCGGTGATGTACTCGTACCAGCCGACCTTGTTGACGGTGTAGACCAGCAGGTCCTTGCCCTGCTCCTGCCAGACCTGGCCAGGGTTCTCGCCGGCCATGCGGTAGGCGTGGCCGCGGGCGCGGGTGGTGGTGCACAGGCCGTTGACGTCCGTCTGGGACTGGTCCCAGGTGTTGGTGACCTTGACGGTCTTGATGGTGCCGCCGGGGCATTCGCCCGGGGCCATCCCCTGGAGTCCGCCGCCGAAGCCGGCGCCGGTGAGGTCGTCGTACTCGGCCTTGCCGTCGTCGTACGGGACGTGGATCTGGCCGAGCTTGGCGGAGGTCAGCACCATGATCGGCTTGGCCTCGCCCTTGGGCTGGTACGAGACGCGGTCCAGGACCAGGCCGGCCTCGCTCTCGTAGCGCCAGCACATCCGCCAGGTCGTGCCGCCGGTGAGGGTCTGTTCGATGCGGTAGGCCGCGCTGCAGTCGGGCGCGGGCGTGTCGGCCTTGGCGGTGCGGGGTGCGGCGGCGACGGGACCGGCGGCCGCGGTGGCGCCGCCGAGCAGCGCGGTGGCGGCCAGGGCCACGACGGCGCGCTTGCGGGCGCTCCGGATTCGGTTCGCGTGCATGGTGTGGGACTCCTGTGGCAGGAAAAGAGCAGGAAGTGCGGTGGCGGACGACCCCGAGGGGATCAGAGCTTGTGGACGGTGCGCGCGCTCAGGTCGACGACCAGCGACCGGACGTCGATCCAGGGGCCGTTCTTCACCTTGAGGAAGAGCCGGACGCAGCGGTGCGTGCCGCACTGCCGCACGGCCTCCGGTCCCGGGTTCTCCGCGCCCACCCGGTAGATGAGGGCGTTCTTCAGGGCCAGTTGCTCCGGTCGGGTGAGCTTCTTGCCGGTGGCGTCCTGGTAGTCCTTGCGCAGGCCCTCGCCGGCCGGCGAGCCGATCATCAGACGGGCGGCCTGGACGGCCTCGTCGCGGACGATGGGCGGCTGCACGCCGTGCTGGACGTCGCTGGACTCGACCTTGCCGGTGTCCAGGTCGACCGTGTACGTGGTCAGCGCATCGGTCTTGTAGTCGTACGCGCTGATCTGCGCGCGGCGCGGCGCGGTGGCCTTGCGGACGTCCTCCGGGCGCTGCTCGGCGAGGTCGGTGGTGAGCCACTGGGGGCCGGAGCCGCCGGTGGCGTTCTGCGCCTTGGCGCTCTTGGCGGCCGGGCCGAGGGCCAGCGCGCGGACCCGGGCCAGCTCGGCGTCGGTCAGCGGGTCGCGGCCGAAGCCCTTCTCGCCCTCGCGCGCGGGCGCCTGGACGGTGCCCGGGCGGGTGCCCGGCTGGAGGCCGGTCCCGGCCTTCCCCGCGGCCCCGACGGCGCTGCCGCCCTTGTCCGTGCCGACGCCGTCCGCGGCTCCCGCGGAGCCCGGCAGCGTGACGCCGACCATGACGGCCGTACCGGTGACGGCGATGGCCGCGCCCGCCACCAGCTTCCCCAAGTGGCGTCGTACTGTTATGGGCACATTCCCCCCTTATATGCATACCAGGTATGCGTGGTCACCCGGTAGGACGGTCGCAAGTCCCCCCGGGTTGCCCTGCTTTCGGGGAAGATCTGGCGGGGGCAATCCGGCCGCCGGATCAGGAGTGGAAGAGTCGCATTTATGCAGGTCTGGCCTGGACAGGCGTACCCCCTCGGCGCGACGTACGACGGCGCCGGGACCAACTTCGCGGTCTATTCGGAGGTGGCGCGGCGCATCGAGCTGTGCCTGCTCCATGAGGACGGCTCGGAGACCGCTGTCGAACTGCGCGAGACGGACGCCTTCGTCCGGCACGCCTACCTGCCGGGGATCATGCCCGGCCAGCGCTACGGCTTCCGGGTCCACGGCCCGTACGAGCCCGAGCGCGGACGGCGCTGCAACTCCGCCAAGCTGCTGCTGGACCCGTACGCGCGGGCCATCAGCGGCCGGATCGACTGGGGCGAGGAGGTCTACGGCTACCACTTCGGGAAGCCGGACTCGCGCAACGACCTCGACTCCGCCCCGCACACCATGAGCTCGGTGGTGGTCAACCCCTACTTCGACTGGGGCAACGACCGGCCGCCGCGCATCGACTACCACCACACGGTGCTGTACGAGGCGCACGTCAAGGGCCTCACGATGCGCCACCCGGACCTGCCGGACGAGCTGCGCGGCACCTACGCGGCGCTCGCCCACCCGGCCGTGATCGGGCACCTGACCAAGCTCGGCGTCACCGCGCTGGAGCTGATGCCGGTGCACCAGTTCGTCAACGACCACCGGCTGGTGGACGACGGGCTGGGCAACTACTGGGGCTACAACACCATCGGCTTCTTCGCCCCGCACAACGCCTACGCCTCCTGGGGCGACCGCGGGCAGCAGGTCCTGGAGTTCAAGTCGGCGGTGCGGGCCCTGCACGAGGCGGGCATCGAGGTGATCCTCGACGTGGTCTACAACCACACCGCCGAGGGCAACCACCTGGGCCCGACGCTGTCCTTCCGGGGCCTGGACAACGCCTCGTACTACCGGCTGGGCGGCGACCCGCGGTACTACACCGACACCACGGGCACCGGGAACTCCCTGCTCATGCGGTCCCCGCACGTGCTCCAGCTGATCATGGACTCGCTGCGGTACTGGGTCACCGAGATGCACGTGGACGGCTTCCGCTTCGACCTGGCCGCCACCCTGGCCCGGCAGTTCCACGAGGTGGACCGGCTGTCGTCGTTCTTCGACCTGGTCCAGCAGGACCCGGTGGTCAGCCAGGTCAAGCTGATCGCGGAGCCCTGGGACCTGGGCGAGGGCGGCTACCAGGTGGGCAACTTCCCGCCGCTGTGGACCGAGTGGAACGGCAAGTACCGCGACACGGTCCGGGACCTGTGGCGGGGCCAGCCACGCACCCTGGCGGAGTTCGCGGGCCGGCTGACCGGCTCCTCGGACCTCTACCAGGACGACGGCCGGCGGCCGCTGGCCTCGATCAACTTCCACACCTGCCACGACGGCTTCACCCTGCACGACCTGGTCGCGTACAACGAGAAGCACAACGAGGCCAACCGGGAGGGCAACCGGGACGGCGAGACCCACAACCGCTCGTGGAACTGCGGGGTCGAGGGCGCCACCGACGACCCCGCGGTACTGGAGCTGCGGGCCCGGCAGATGCGCAACTTCACCGCCACCCTGATGCTCTCGCAGGGCGTCCCGATGCTCAGCCACGGCGACGAGTTCGCCCGCACCCAGGGCGGCAACAACAACACCTACTGCCAGGACAACGAGGTCTCCTGGGTGGCCTGGCCCGACCCGAAGGAGCCCGCCCCCGCCCTGCTGGAGTTCACCCGCGCCATGGTGCGGCTGCGCCACGCCCACCCGGTCTTCCGGCGGCGCCGCTTCTTCCACGGCCGGCCGGTGGAGGGCATCCACGACGAGCTGTCGGACATCGCCTGGTTCACCCCGGAGGCCGGGGAGATGAAGGCCCGCGACTGGCAGTCGCAGAACGCCCGGGCGATGGCGGTCTTCCTCAACGGCGAGGCGATCAGCGAGCCGGGCGGCCGCGGCGAGCGGATCACCGACGACTCGTTCCTGCTGATGTTCAACGCGAGCGCGGACCCGGTGGAGTTCACCGTGCCCGACGGCCTCGGCACCACCTGGCACCTGATCGTGGACACCGCGCACGCCGAGGTGAGGTCCCCCGGTACCGCCCCGCGCCTGTCCGCCGGCGACCGGCTCACCCTCACCGGCCGCAGCCTGGCGGTGCTCCAGCGCCCGGTCTGACGCCGACGACCGGCCCGGGAGGCTTCCCGGGCCGGTCGTCGGTGTACGGGCGAGGACCCGCGGGGCACTGGTTTAGATCTCGCCGGACTTCCACAGACGGAAGCGCGCGTTCGGGCCGTCGTCCGAGCAGGGGTAGAGGCGGGCCACCGCGCCCTGGACCTGGCCGCCCCACATGTTGACGCAGTTGCTCGTCGCCCGCATCGGCTGGAAGCGGATGTAGTTGCTGCCGCCGTCGGTGCCGATGGTGTTGAAGGCCGAGTCGGCGCTGGAGCAGTTGTAGAGCTTGATGTAGTCGCCCGTGGTGTTGCCGCTGCTCCAGTTGTTCAGGCAGTAGTTCGGCCACGCAGCGCTCTGGATCTTGAAGTGGCTGGCGCCGAAGTCGAGGATGTTCCAGCGCTGGGCGTCGGTGCCGTTGCAGGGCCACTGCTGGACGACCTGGTTGCTGACGGCGTGGCTGTTCGGGATGTCCAGGCAGTAGCCGTCCGCGATGTTGATCGTCACGTTGTACGTGTCGACCGCCTGGGCCGGCGTCGCGACCAGCAGCGTGCCGAGGGCGGAGGCGGCGGCCGCGGCGGCCACGGCGGCGGAGCGAATGCGCATGTGAGGGTTCCCGGAGAGGTGTCGGTGCGGGGGCGGTCCGTCGGACCCGGCCCCGCGGCGGTGCGTCGCTCTGGGCGGCGACGAACAGGAATCTAGCCGTCCGGACGGTCCGTCCCGCCGTCCCGGGGGCGTCCCGCCGTCCCCGGCTCGCGGGACGGGACGGCCGGGGAACCGGGACGCCCCGGGCGCGGGACGGCGGGACGCCCCGGATCCGGCGGCGCGACGGTCGGCGCCCGCCTGCCCGCCCGGCGCCCTACCGCTCGGCGCCGGTGGGCACCAACGCCGGGGCCCGCTCCGGGAGGACGGCCGGGCTCCCGGAGCCCCGCGGTGCACCGGCGGCCGGCAGCCGGGTCAGCAGGGCCAGGCACAGGCAGAGCCCGGCCGCGCCCACCGCCACCAGGAACGCCCCGGAGGGCCCGTACCGCTCGGCCAGCCGGCCCGAGAGGGCGAGCGCCAGGGCTTGTCCGGCCACCAGCGAGCTGGCCGCGAAGGCCATGGACTCGGCGAGCCGGACCGGGGCGACGTACCGCTCGGTCAGGGCGAAGGCGGTGATCAGGTGCGGGGCGTACGCGGCGCCCAGGACGGTGACCACCACGTAGAGCCCCGGCAGGGAGCCGGTCACCACCAGCGGGGCGGAGAGCAGCAGCGCCGCGGCGGTGGCCGCCCGCCAGCGGGCCCGCAGCCCGAAGCGCTGCGGCAGCACGCCCATGGCGAGCCCCACCACCGCGCTGACCACGCCCATGGCCGCGTAGACCAGGCCTGCCTGGCCCGGTACCCCGAGCCGGTCGGTGAGCGCGGCGATGCCCGCCTGGCAGGCGCCGAACATCGCGCCCTGCAGGAGCAGCGAGCCGCGCACCGCGTACACCACCCCCGGCGGGCGCCGGCGGGCCGGCGCGGCGGATCCGGCGGGGGTGCGCGCCCCGGCCGTGACGGCGGCGGTGGGGTGCAGGGCGAAGGCGGTGCCGAAGACGGCGACCAGGGCGGCGGCCCCGCCCAGGGCCACGGCCGGGTGGGCGACCAGGGCGGCCAGTCCGACCAGGGCGGGCCCGAAGACGAAGGAGACCTCGTCGAGGGTGCCCTCGAGCGAGTGCACGGCGCCGATCACGGACGGCCCGGCGCCGGCGCGGTGTGCGAGGGCCACCGAGCGGGTCCGGGCCAGCGGGCCGATCAGCGGTACCGAGGCGCCGGTGAGGGCCCCCACCGCCGCGAGCGGGACGGTGGCGAGGTCCATCAGTGCGCCGGTCACCAGGGCGGCGGTGGCCAGGGCGTTGACCCCGGCGGCGGCGAGCACCACCGGCCGCTGGCCGTGCCGGTCGGCGAGCCGGCCCAGCAGCGGGCCGCACACCACCTGGCCCGCGGAGAGGGTGCCGCCGACGGCCCCCGCCGTGGCCAGCGAGCCGCTGGTCTGGGCGATCAGGAGCACGCTGCCGAACTGGGACATCGCCACCGGCAGCCGGGCGAAGAAGGACAAGAAGGGGAGGACGGGCCCGGTCAGGGCGATGACTCTGCGATAGGTGTCGACTGTTCCAACCACTTGATCGACACTAACGCGCTGCAATCACTCGGATGCACTGGGCAATGGCACGGAATCGAGCAGGGTGGGTACGTACGTTCTCATGACCGAGCAGTACTCAGAGCAGTACGCCGACCGATCTCCGCAGCCGTCCGCAGCCCCGGTGCCGACGGCGACCTACCGGCTCCAGTTACAGCCCGGCTTCCCCTTCGCCGCCGCGGCGGCGGCCGTACCGTACCTCGCCTCGCTGGGGGTCTCGCACCTCCACCTGTCCCCGGCCCTGGAGGCGGTGCCCGGCTCCTCGCACGGCTACGACGTGGTGGACCACACCCGGGTGCGGGCCGAGCTGGGCGGCGAGGACGGGCTGCGCGCGCTCGCCGCCACCGCCCGGCGGCACGGCCTGGGGCTGGTCCTGGACCTCGTCCCCAACCACATGGCGGTGCCGACCCCGGCCCGGCTCAACCGGCCGCTGTGGGAGGTGTTGAAGGAGGGGCGCGCCTCGCCCTACGCGGCCTGGTTCGACATCGACTGGGAGGCCGGGGACGGGCAGTTGCTGATGCCGGTGCTCGCCGAGGACCCCGGCCACGACGGCCTGCGGACCGCCGAGGGCGTCCGGGTGGCCGACGGCGTCCTGCACTACGGACCGTACGAGTTCCCGGTGCGGCCCGGCACCGAGGGGCTGCCGCAGGAGGAGCTGCTGGCCGCCCAGTTCTACCGGCCGGTGTGGTGGCGGCTGGCCCGCACCGACCTCAACTACCGCCGGTTCTTCACCATCTCCGACCTGATCGGGGTGCGGGTGGAGGATCCGGAGGTGTTCGCGGCCAGCCACGACACGGTCCTGCGGCTGGTGCGGGAGGGGCTGGCCGAGGGGCTGCGGATCGACCACCCCGACGGCCTGGCCGACCCGGCCGGCTACCTGCGGCGGCTGGCCGGCGCGACCGGGCGGCGCACCTGGACGGTGGTCGAGAAGATCCTGGCCCGCGAGGAGCGGCTGCCCGCCGACTGGCGGGCCGCCGGCACCACCGGCTACGACGCCCTCTACCGGCTGGACGGCGTGCTGACCGACCCGGCCGGGGCGGCCGCACTGGCCGACGCCTACCGGACCTTCACCGGACTCGAGGACGCGGCCGGCGGCCGGTGGGAGCCCGCGGCCCGGCAGGCCACCGCCGAGGTGCTGGAGCACGACCTGGTCTCCGAGGTGGAGACGCTGGTCAGGATGGCCGCCCCGGCCTGCGCCGCGCGCCCGGACGTGGTCCGCACGGCGGTCCGGGGCCTGCTCGCCCGGGTCCCGGTCTACCGGCCCTACCCGGGCGGCGACCCAGCGGTGCTGCCGCGGGCGGCGGACGTACCGGGCGACGCGGCCGTCACGGACCGGGTCCGGGAGCTGGCGCTCGGCGCGGACCCGGCCTTCGAGGCCCGGTTCGCCCAGACCTCCGCGGCGCTGCGCGCCAAGTCCCTGGAGGACCGGGCCTTCTACCGGTTCGCGCCGCTGCTCTCGGCCACGGAGGTGGGCGGGGACCCGGGCCGGCCCGCGGTCCAGGTGGCGGAGTTCCACGCCTACTGCGCCCGGACCGCCCGGGACCACCCGGCCACCGGCACCGTGCTCACCACCCACGACACCAAGCGCAGCGGCGACGTCCGGGCGCGGATCGCGGTGCTCGCCGAGTGCCCGGACCGCTGGGCCGAGGCGGTGGCCGCGGTGGCCCCGGGACCGGACCGGCAACTGGCCTGGGTGGCGGCGCAGACGGTCTTCGGGCTGGCCGCCCGGGAGCCGGCGCGGGTCGCCGACGCCACCCTGAAGGCCGCCAAGGAAGCGGCCCTGCACACGAGCTGGACCGACCCCGACCCGGACTACGAGGCGGCGGTGGCCGGCTGGCTGGCCACCGCCCGGTTCGAGGCCGTGCTGGCGCTGGCCGCCGAACTCGCCCCGCACGCCCGCTCCAACGTCCTCTCCGCGACCCTGCTGCACCTGACGGTGCCCGGGGTGCCGGAGGTCTACCAGGGCGCCGAAACCCTCTACCTGGCCCTGGTCGACCCGGACAACCGGGCCCCGGCCCGGCTGGACGGGCAGCCGCCCGCGGCGGGCCTGCCGCGGGAGAAGCTGGGCCTGACCCGCGCCGCCCTGCGGCTGCGGCGGGACCGGCCCCGGCTGTTCGGCCCCGGGGAGGAGGGCGGATACCGGCCGCTGGAGGTGCGCGGGGCGGCCGCGGAGCACTGCGTGGCGTTCTGCCGGGGCGGCGGCGCGGTCAGCGTGGCGACCCGGCTGCCGCTGGGCCTGGCCCGGGCGGGCGGCTGGCGGGACACCGCCGTGCTGCTGCCGCCGGGGCGCTGGCGCGGCGCGCTGGACCCGGGCCCCGGGACGGGCCCGGCCGGGACCGTGCCGGGCGGCGGCTGGGTGCCCCTGGCCGAGCTGCTGCACGGCGGACCGGTGGCCCTGCTCGCCGACGGCTGAGCGGGCCCCGGGAGCCGGCCGGGACGAAAGAAGCGCGCGGAGCGGTACGGGAGTCGTGGGAGGGGCAGAGCAACGGGGTGACCCTATCCCGTGACTTGTGCTACCCCACCGCCGGCGAACTCGCCGTCGCCGCCCGCGCGCTCGTGGCCGAGCACCCCGGCCTGGCCCGGCTGCGGCAGGTCGGGACCTCCCGGGGCGGCCGCCCGCTGTGGCTGCTGTCCGTGGGCCCCGCCACGGCCGGCGGCGGCGAGGTCCTGATCGTGGCCGGCTCGCACGCCAACGAACCCGTCGGGGGGCCCACCGCGCTCGCCCTGGCCCGCCGGGTGGCCGCCGAGGCCGCCCTGCGGGAGCGCGGCGGCTGGCACTTCCTGCTCTGCGCCGACCCCGACGGGGCGGCCCTGCACCGCACTCCGCACCCGGGCACCCTGCTCGACTACCACCGGAACTTCTTCCGGCCGCCGGGCCCCGAACAGCCGGAGTGGGCACCGTCTTTACTGACCGCGGACCGGCTGCCGCCGGAGACCCTGGCCCTGACCGCGCTCATCGACGAGCTGCGCCCGCTGCTCCAGGTCTCACTGCACGGCACCGACCTGGGCGGCAGCTGGGTGCAGCTGACCCGCGACATACCGGGCCTGGCCGAGCCCTTCGGGAAGTCGGCCGCCGAGCTGCGCATCCCGGTGGAGACCAGCGCCTGCGACGCGGCGGGCTGGCCCTCCCCCGGCCCGGGGATCTTCGTGATGCCGGAGCCGGCCGGGCCCGCGGCCGGCTCCCCGCACGCCGACGACGCCCGCCTCTCCACCTGGTACCGCGCCCACCGGCACGGCGGCACCACGGCGATCGTGGAGGTGCCCATGTGGGCCGGGGACCTGGTCGACGACCCGGCCCCGCACCCCGACCCGCGCGCGGCCCTGCGCGGGCTGGCCCGCCGGCTCACCGCCGAGGCGGCCCCGGTCGCCGATGCCCTGGCCCGGGCCCGGGCGGACCTGCCCGGCGAGCCGGGACCGCTGCTGCGGGCCGCGGACTGGACGCTGGCGCTGATCCCCGGGCTGGCGCTGGAGTGGTCCCGGGCCTCGCCGGCCGGGGCCAGTACGGCGTACATCGCGGGCATCGACGCCTTCGCCCGCCGGCTGGTGCTGCGCGCGGCGGCGATGCTGCTGCGGGTGCTGGCCGCCGCCGGGCATCCGGCCGCACCGGCCCTGGAGGACCTGCTGGCCGGCGGGTGCGAGGCCTTCGCGCACCGGTTCCGGGCCCGCTGGGTGCCGGTGGCCACCCAGGTCGAGCACCAGGCGGCGACCGTGCTGGCGGCGCACCGGCGGCTGCTGGGGGCCGCTCAGACCGTCCAGCCGTAGCGCAGCTTGGGCTTGCCGGCCGCGCCCAGCCGGTCGTAGAAACGGATGGCGTCGGCGTTCCAGTCGGGCGTCTGCCACTGGACCTGCTCCAGGCCCAGCTCCCGGGCGTACCGGCGGACGCCGTCCATCAGGGCGGCGCCGAGGCCGTGGCCGCGGGCCTGCTCGGCCAGGTACAGGCAGTCCATGTGCAGGTAGGAGCGGCCCTCCCAGAAGGCGAACTCCGTGGCGAGCGCGGCGTATCCGACCACCAGCCGGTCCTCGCCGGTGCCGGTCTCGGCGAGCAGCACCCGCAGGTCCCGGCCCCGCTCGGGGCCGGTCGCGGCCGCCCGGTCGGGACCGAAGAGCAGCGGGGCCAGCCGGTCGGCCAGCCCCGGGGCGGGCGGCGCGGCCCGCTCGTACGCGGCGTGTTCGTGGATCAGCTCGACGATGCGGGCGAGGTCCGCGGCCTCGGCGGGGCGGATCCGGGCGGCGGTACGGGGCTCGGTCATGGCCCCATCCTGCGGCACGCGCCGGGCTCCCGGCGCGGTCGGGCCCCGGTCAGCCGGCGGAGAGCCGGAAGAGCATGCTGCCGAAGCCGACCTGGTCGCCCTCGCGGACGATCGCGGCGCCGGTGACGCGCCGGCCGTTGACGGTGGTGCCGTTGGTGGAGCCGAGGTCGCGCAGCACCCACAGGCCGTCGCGCAGGCTCAGTTCGGCGTGCGCGCGGGAGACGGTGTCGTGGCTCAGCCGCAGGCCGTTGCCCGGGTCGCGGCCGATCCGCAGCGGGTGCGGGCCGGGCTGCGGCAGCAGCAGCTTGGGCAGCTTCTCGGCCTGCCAGGCGTGCCGGACGCCCACCGAGACGGCCGAGACCCGGCTGACCCAGCCGAACAGCCGGGTGCCCCAGGGCTTTTGGGTGGGACCCGCGTCGAGGTCGGCGGTGAGCGCGGCGAGCTCGTCGGCGCGCCGGGCGAGCAGGGCGAGTTCCATCCGCCGCAGGAAGGTGTCGTGCGACAGCTTCCCCTGGGCGGCGCCCTCGCGCAGCAGCCCGAGGGCACGGTCCCGCTGGGCGTCCGAGAGCCGGGCGGGGAAGGGGGTGCGGAACTCAAAACTCGACGTCACAGGGTGATTGTCGGCCCGTCATGGGCGGAGTGTCCAGAAGGGGCCCCCGCGGCCCGCGATGATGGGCGGCGAAGGCACGTTGGGTACCGTCGGCTACGAGGGGACCGGCTCATGCGGTTCGAGGTCTGGGCACCACAGGCGGAACGCGTCGCGATGCGGCTGCGGGGGGAACCACCGGCGCCGCTGGAGCGGGATCCGGTGCGCGCCGGCTGGTGGACGGCCGAGGCGCCGGCCGCCGAGGGCGACCGGTACGGCTTCCTCCTGGGCGAGGACCCGGTGCTGCGGCCCGATCCGCGCGGCCGGCGACTGCCGGACGGCCCGGAGGGGCCGAGCGCGGTGGTGGACCCGGCCGCCCTGGCGGCCACCGCCGGCGGGGCCCCGGCCCGGCCGCTGCCGGCCCTCCAGGACGCGGTGCTGTACGAGCTGCACATCGGCACCTTCACCCCCGAGGGCACCTTCGACGCGGCGGCCGGCCGGCTGGCGCACCTGGTGGAGCTGGGTGTCTCGCACGTCTCCCTGATGCCGGTCTGCCCCTTCCCGGGCCGGCACGGCTGGGGGTACGACGGGGTGGCGCCCTGGGCGGTCCACGAGCCGTACGGCGGCCCGGCGGGACTGGCCCGGTTCGTGGCGGCGGCGCACGCGCAGGGGCTGGGGGTGGTGCTGGACGTGGTCCACAACCACCTGGGCCCCTCCGGCAACCATCTGCCCGCCTTCGGGCCCTACTTCACCGACACGCACCACACGCCCTGGGGCGCGGCGGTCAACCTGGACGCGGCCGGCTCCGACGAGGTGCGGGCCTACCTGCGGGAGAGCGCGCTGGCCTGGCTGCGCGACTACCGGATCGACGGGCTGCGGCTGGACGCCGTGCACGCCCTGGCCGACGACCGCGCGCTGACCTTCCTGGAGGAGCTGGCCGAGGCGGTGGACGCGCTGTCCGCGGAGAGCGGCCGGTCGCTGTTCCTGATCGCCGAGTCGGACCTGTGCGACCCGCGCACCACCACCCCGCGGCCGGCCGGCGGGCTGGGCCTGCACGCGCAGTGGAACGACGACTTCCACCACGCCCTGCACACCGCCCTGACCGCCGAGTCGCAGGGCTACTACGCGGACTTCGCCGCGGCCCCGCTGGCCGCCCTGGCCAAGACGATGACCCGGGCGTTCTTCCACGACGGCACCTGGTCGAGCTTCCGGGGCCGCGCCCACGGCCGGCCGGTGGACCGCCGCCGCACCCCCGCCCACCGCTTCCTGGGCTACGCCCAGACCCACGACCAGGTCGGCAACCGGGCCACCGGCGACCGGCTGTCGGCCGCACTGTCCCCGGGCCTGCTGGCCTGCGCGGCGGCGCTCACCCTGACCGGGCCGTTCGTGCCGATGCTGTTCATGGGCGAGGAGTGGGGCGCGGGCACGCCCTGGCAGTACTTCACCGACCACACCGACCCCGGCCTGGCCGAGGCCGTCCGCGCGGGCCGGCGGCGGGAGTTCGCGGCGCACGGCTGGGCCGCGGAGGACGTGCCGGACCCGCAGGACCCGGCCACCCGGGACCGCTCGGTGCTGGACTGGCACGAGCCGGCCAACGCCCCGCACGGCCGCCTCCTGGAGTGGTACCGGACCCTGGTGGCGCTGCGCCGGCGCCAGCCGGACCTGCGCGATCCGGACCTGGCGGCGGTCCGGGTCGCCTTCGACGAGGAGCGGCGCTGGATCACGTACCGGCGCGGGGACGTGCGGGTGGCGGTCAACCTGGCACCGGACCCGGTGACGATCGCCCTGGGCCGCAACGGCGTGCGGGTCCTGGCCTCCTGGGAACCCACCGCCCCCCTGGACCCGGACGGCCGACTCCACGTACCCGGCGAGTCCGCGGTGGTACTGGGGCCCTGAGCGGCCGGGCGGCGGGCCGGCGCGTCCGGCCCGCTACCCGCCCGTACCCGCGCCGGCGCTCGCGCCGGCCCCGGCGCCCGCCGGCGGCGGGGCCCAGCTCACCTCGTAGTACCTGAGCTGGTCGTCCTCCCCGATCAGCTCGAGGCCGGCGGCGGCCATCACGCGCTGGGAGGCGATGTTGTCGTGCGAGGTGTCGCCCCGCACGCTGCGCGCGCCCAGCTCCCGGGCCAGTCCCACCAGCGCCCGCAGCGCCTCGGCGGCGTACCCCTGGCCGCGGACGGCGGGGATCAGCCCGTACCCGATGGTGACGCTGCCCTCCTCGTCGGCCGGGCCGTGGAAGCCCAGCCCGCCGATCGCGGCCCCGTCCGCCCGGCGCCGGATCTCGTAGGCCCCGAACGGTCCGGGGTCCCCGCCCTCGGCGCAGGTGCTCAGGAAGTTGCGGGCCCCGACCAGGTCGACCTCGGCCGGGTAGCCGGGGGCCCAGCGGTCGGCGGCCCGCGGGGTGCGGGCCAGCAGCCGCTCCGCGTCGGCCGGGGTCATCGGGTGCAGGACAAGCCGTGCGGTCACCACGTCCACCAAGTCGCCCATGACACCGTGGACTATCACATGAGCCCGCCCCGCGCCTATGCGCCGGACGCATTCGAGCCGCCGTCGGCCGGCCCGAACTCCCGGGCGGTCACGGCCGGTTCCCGGTCGCTCCGGAAACGACTGCGGGGCGTACGCCGATGCGTACGCCCCGAAGTCGAACAGGGTGAGTGACGGGACTTGAACCCGCGGCCACCTGGACCACAACCAGGTGCTCTACCAACTGAGCTACACCCACCACGACGGGCAGCGGGTGCCCGTTCGATGTGCATGCACAGCATAGCCGATCAGCGGAGTGGTCCCGGCGCCGTGCGGCGGGTGCCGGGACCCCGGATCCGGCCGGGCCCGGTCAGCCCTTGAGGAAGGCCTCGACCGCTGTGACCAGCGCCACGGGCGTTTCGTGCATCGGGTAGTGCCCGGTGCCCGGCAGCACCCGGACCTCGCAGTGCGGGTACCAGACCTGCCAGGTGCCCCGCATGACCTCCTCGGTCAGCGCCAGGTCGTACGCCCCGGCCAGGACCAGCACCGGGACGGTGTTGCCCTTGACGGCGTCGGAGAGGTCCAGGCCCGTCCAGCTGTCCAGGTACCGGGCGAAGGCCTCGGGCCGGGAGACCGTCACGGAGTGGTCGACCATCCGGTCGAGCCAGTGGGCGCTCGCCCGGTTGCCGGTGACCAGGTCGAGGATGATCCGCCGCTTCTCGGGGTCCTCGGCGGCGCCGTGGAAGAGGGCGTGGGTCGGCTCGTCCATCGGGTACGGGGCGGCGGGCACGGGGGCCAGCCCGACGATCCGCTCGACCCGCCCGGGCGCTCCGACCAGCACCTGCTGGGCGGCCTTGCCGCCCATGGAGTGCCCGATCAGGGAGAAGGTCTCCCAGCCCAGCTCGTCGGCCAGGGCCAGTACGTCCCCGGCGATCTCGGGCAGGTCGTACCGCCCCTCCTCGCCCTTGCGGCGGCCGTAGCCGCGGTAGTCGAGGAAGGCGTAGGTGAAGGCCCGGGGGTCGAGGTAGTCCAGGACGGAGCCCCAGTTGTCGGAGGTGCCGAACCAGTCGTGCAGCACCACGACCCGGCGGGGGCCGGTCCCTACGGTCCGGTGGGCGATGGCCATGCGGTCTCCCTGCGCTGACGTTGTGACGTACGCGAGAACTGACGCCGTATGGTCTGCCCACCGGGCCGCGGCTCACACCGCGGCTCCGGGCCGGCCGCCGGGGCGGCCGGCCCGGCCGGTCAGACGGTGATCAGGCCCGGGTCGCTGACGCCGGAGGCGCCGGTCTCCACGTGCCCGGCCAGCCGGCGCAGGAAGGTGGTGTCGGCGTCGGAGGTGATGGTGAGGTCGTACCAGCTGCGGGTCGCGCGCAGGTCGATGCTCTGGGCGAGGGTGGTGCCCTTGCGGACCGTGAAGGTCTGCGTGGTGCCGCCGTAGGCGTTGGTCACGGTGACGTGGACGTCGGCGGTGCCGACGTTGCCGAAGGTGAGGTCGAGGTTGCCGGTGGTCGCGTTGTGGCGGGCGGTGACCTCGGTGCCGGCGGTCTTGGTGTTGCGGAAGCGGCGCAGGAAGCCGTTGGGGCCGTGGACGGTCAGGTCCGTGACGCCGTTGGAGTAGGTGGTGTTCCAGGTGTCCGCGATCGACTTGCCGGCCTCGGTGGTGTAGGTCCAGGGGCCGTCGGTGCGGTTGGGCGAGGTGACCAGGAACTGCGCGCCGGCGGCCGGGCCGCCGCTGAAGGTCAGCTGGTACTTGCCGGTGCTCGTGTTGGCCGCGCCGTCGACGTAGGGCGCGTACTTCAGCGGGCGGGTCGGCTTGCTGCCGGCCTCCTGCTTGGGCATGGTGCCGACCGCCGGGACCGGGGGGACGTAGTCCGCGTGCCGGTTCTTGTCCGGCGGGTAGTAGCCGGCGGTGGACGGCAGCGCGCCCGTGCCGCCGTCGCTCTTGGAGAAGTCGAAGGCCGAGGTCAGGTCGCCGCAGATGGCACGGCGCCAGGGCGAGATGTTGGGCTCCTTGACCCCGAAGCGGGTCTCCATGAAGCGGATGATCGAGGTGTGGTCCAGCGTCTCGGAGCAGGTGTAGCCGCCCCGGCTCCAGGGCGAGACGACCAGCATCGGCACCCGCTGGCCCAGGCCGTAGGGGCCGGCCACATATCCGGTCTTGCCGGGGAAGTGGTCGAGGGTGGTGGAGACGGTGGACAGTCCCTGGGCCGCGGAGCCGGGGACGTACGGCGGCACCACGTGGTCGAAGAAGCCGTCGTTCTCGTCGTACGTGATGAACAGCGCGGTCTTCGCCCAGACGTCCGGGTTGGAGGTCAGCGCGTCGAGCACCTGGGCGATGTACCAGGCGCCGTAGTTCGCGGGCCAGTTGGGGTGCTCGGTGAAGGCCTCGGGGGCGGCTATCCAGGACACCTTGGGGAGCGTGCCGGCCTGCACGTCGGACCGGAGGATGTCCATGAAGCCCTGGCCGGCCTTGGCGTCGGTGCCGGTACGGGCCTTCTGGAAGAGCGCGCTGCCGGGCTGGGCGTTGCGGTAGGTGTTGAAGTACAGCAGCGAGTTGTCGCCGTAGTTGCCGCGGTAGGCGTCGTTGATCCAGCCCCAGCCGCCGGCCGCGTCGAGGCCGTCGCCGCGGTCCTGGTAGATCTTCCAGGAGACGCCGGCCGCCTCCAGGCGCTCGGGGTAGGTGGTCCAGCCGTAGCCGGCCTCGGCGTTGTTCAGGACGGGACCGCCGCCGGTGCCGTCGTTGCCGGTGTGCCCGGTCCACATGTAGTACCGGTTGGGGTCGGTGGAGCCGATGAAGCTGCAGTGGTACGCGTCGCAGATCGTGAAGGAGTCGGCGAGCGCGTAGTGGAAGGGGATGTCCTCGCGGGTGAGGTACGCCATCGTGGTAGCCGTCTTGGCCGGCACCCACTGGTCGTACTTGCCCTTGTTGAAGGCCTTCTGGCCGCCCGCCCAGTCGTGGTTCAGGTCCTGGATGAACTGCATGCCCAGGTTGTTCGCGGGGGGACGGAAGGGCAGGACCTCCTTCTTGTTCGCGTCCGTCTGGTACCAGACGGGCTTGCCGCTGGGCAGCGTCACCGGCCGGGGGTCGCCGAAGCCGCGGACACCCTTCATCGACCCGAAGTAGTGGTCGAAGGAACGGTTCTCCTGCATCAGGACGACGATGTGCTCGACGTCCTGGATCGTGCCGGTGGTGCCCTGCGCGGGGATGGAGGCGGCGCGCGCGATGCTGTCGGACAGCATGGTGAGCGCGGCGGCGCCACCACCGGCGATCTGCATGAAGCGGCGGCGGTTGAGTTCAGCCATCGGGGATTCGACCTCTGCGTGTGGAGGGGGGCGGCAGCGAGCGTCCCTAGAAGAACGCTCGAGTGGTACCGCGCGAAGACTCCCCCGTGACGCGTGGTGGTACTCCAGGCGAACGGATCCCCGTACCACCGCCCGCCCCGGCGAACGGTGGTACGGGGGCGCCTCAGTTGCCCGCCGAGGCCGGAGCCATAGCGTCCGGTTCCGTCCGGTGCTCCGGGTCCGGTACGTGCTCCGGCTCCGGGGCCGACTCCGAGCCCGCGGCGACCAGGTGGACGCTGCGGACCCGGCGGGTGCCCCGCTCCACGGTCAGCCGGACCACGTCACCGGTGTGGAAGGACGCCCGCCCGGGCGGCAGCGCCCAGGCCGTGGTCCGGTCCTCGGTGCCCTCGTCCACGGCGAGGAACCGGGCGGCCGAGGCCGAGCGCCGGGCCTCCAGCCGCAGCACCTCGCCGGTCAGGGTGCGCACCCCGGTCCGGCCGGCCACCAGCTGGCCGGCCAGGAAGAGCGTGAGCGCACCCGCGACCACCACCCCCGCCGTCTCGACCGGCAGCAGGCCCGTCTCGAAGGCGTCCATGCCGCCCCAGCCGTGCTCGCCCGCGTAGTTGAGGGGGAACATGCTGAGGAAGGCGACCAGCAGGGTCCAGCGGCGCAGTTTGCCGGCGATCAGCACCCCGAGGAGCACGATGCCTACCCAGCCCGCGTTCAGCAGCAGCACCGGACGGCGCAGCGAGTGCTCCGCGTCGGGTCCGGTGGTCACCGCCCAGTCGGGCTGCCGGAGCGTGCCGAAGAGGTACAGCCCCACGGTCACGGTCGCCGCACCCGCGACGAGTTGGAGCAGCAGCGAGGGGTTGCGGCCGAAGCCGGGCAGCAGCCGCGGGTAGCGGATCCGCACGGCCCGCCAGGTGCCGCCGTACGAGGACCAGACCCGGCGCTTGTCACCGGTGTCGAAGACCAGCAGCTGGTTGGCGCGGGTGGTCACGCCCAGGGCGCAGCCGTAGGCGAGGTAGCGGTCCCAGACGGTGACCAAGGCCGGCGGCAGCGCGGCGAACTCCTCGTGCGCGACCAGCCAGGAGCGCAGGCCCAGCCAGTGGCCGGCCCGCGCCAGGCCCGCCTCGGTGGCCCGCTCCCCGGTCACCCGCATGAACAGCCAGATGCAGGCGCTGAAGACCAGCGAGCCGATGACGGCGGCGGGGTACACCCGGCCGGTGCAGAGCACGGCCAGCGCGAAGAGCGCCGGCGCCACCAGTGCCGAGCCGGCCAGCACCAACTGGAGGGCGTTGCCGAACCGCGGCCGGGACAGGCCCCGGCGCCGGGCCTCGGCGATGACCTCCTCGCGCAGCTGCCGGTTCCAGGTGTCCGACCGCTCCTGGCCGCGGAAGGCGATCGCGCCGATCGGGGCGCCGGTGGCGCCGGCCCGCTCGGCGACCCGGGCCAGCACCCGGCGCTCGTACGGGGCGAGCTCCGCGTCGGAGGGCGGCGCCGCGGCCCCGTCCGCCCCGCGGACGTGCACGGTGGTGTCACCGGCGCGGTCGCCGGCCTGCCGCAGCTCGATCAGGCCCTTGTCGGCCAGGTCGAGGACGGTGGCCGCGGCCGCGTAGGTGTTGGAGCGCCAGCCGTCGGCCAGCAGGCTGACCACGGCGGGCGGTTCGGGGTGCTCGCCGAGCTCCTGCGTGGCCGGGCCGGGGACGACCGTGCCGTTGCGGGTGGCCAGCATGGCCAGGCCGAGCCCGGCCAGCCACAGCACGAGGGCCGCGCCGCCCGCCCAGGCGAACTGTTCGGCGAGGCTCATGCGAACCGCACCCGGACCGTCTCGCGGGCGCCGGTCTCCGCCTCGAAGTACTCCTTGCGGGTGTGCCCGCCGGCGAAGAGCGTGCCGGGGAAGGTCTCCTGCGCGGTGTTGTAGGACTGCACGGCGCTGTTGTAGAACTGCCGCGCGTAGGCGATCTTGTCCTCGGTCCTGGCCAGCTCGGCCTGGAGCTGCCGGAAGCTCTCGGCCGCGGCCAGCTCCGGGTACCCCTCGGCCAGCGCGAACAGCCCCCCGAGCTTCGCGGTCAGTTCGTTCTCGGCCTTGGCCCGGGCGGCCGTGCCGGCCCGTCCCGCCACCGCGGCGCCCCGGGCGGCGGTGACCGCCTCCAGGGTGCCGCGCTCGTGCGCCGCGTACCGCTCGACCGTGGCGACCAGGTTCGGCACCAGGTCGTGCCGTCGCTCCAGCTGCACCTCGACCTGCGCCCAGGACGCCCCCGTCTGGTTGCGCAGCGCGACCAGCCGGTTGAACGTCCGGACCGCCCATATCAGCGCGCCGAGGAGCACGACCCCCACGACCACTGCGATGACACCAGTGGTTCCCATCCCCCACCCCATTGCTTCCACGTTCACGTTCACACGTTCGGATGTACTTTCGGTCGGACCGGTCCGGAAACCGATCCCCGCGCATCGTAGACGGCACCCCTACCGGCCGGTACGGGTAATTTTCCGCGTCCGCCCGCGATCCAGGGCCGTTTGGAGCAACCGGAATGTGATCAATAGGATCCGCCGGTGATCACTAGACAACGGCCGGTACGACGGCCGCTTGCATGGCTGTGGATCCTGATCGCCGTACTCGGCCTGGGACTTCGGCCCCAGACGGCCTTCGCGGACGAGCCCGCCGGACAGCCGGCGCCCAAGGTGGAGCTGGTGCTCGACGTCAGCGGGTCCATGCGGGCCCGCGACATCGACGGCGGCTCGCGGATGGCGGCGGCCAAGCAAGCCTTCAACGAGGTCCTGGACGCCACCCCCGCCGAGGTCCAGCTGGGGATACGCACCCTGGGCGCCCAGTACCGCGGCAACGACCGCCAGGAGGGCTGCAAGGACACCCAGCAGCTGTACGCCGTGGGCCCGCTGGACCGCACGGAGGCCAAGACCGCGGTCGCGACCCTGGCCCCGACCGGCTGGACCCCGATCGGCCCCGCCCTGCTCAAGGCCGCCGGCGACCTCGACGGCGGTGCGGGCTCCCGCCGCATCGTCCTGATCAGCGACGGCGAGGACACCTGCGCGCCGCTGGACCCGTGCGTGGTGGCCCGGGACATCGCCGCCCGCGGCATCCACATCACCATCGACACCCTCGGCCTGGTGCCGGACGCCAAGACCCAGGCGCAGCTCAGCTGCATCGCGGCGGCCACCGGCGGCACCTACACCGCGGTCCGGCACAAGGAAGAACTCTCGCACCGGGTCGGCCAGTTGGTGGACCGGGCGGCCAAGCCGGAGGTCACCCCGAAGCCGGTGACGGGCGCCACCGAGTGCACCGCCGCCCCGGCCCTGACCTCCGGCATCTACAGCGACCGCGAGGAGTTCGGCGCGCACCGCTGGTACCGGGTGGAGGTCAAGCCCGGGCAGGAGCTGCGCGCCTCGGTGAGCGTGGCCGCGGACCGCGCGGTGGCCCGGGACTACGGCCTGCTGCTGCGCGCCACGACCCTGCACGGCCGGGAGATCGTCCGCGGCCAGGAAGCCGGCGAGGGCCGGACCGACGCCATCTCCACCGGGCTGCGCTACCCGCGGCCCGAGTCGGACTCGGACGAGGCGGCCGCGCCGGAGACGGTGTGCCTGCGGGTCAGCACCTCCTTCGCGGCCGCGGCCGGCGTGAAGACCACGCCCGGTCTGCCGGTGGAACTGACCGTCGACCTCGTCGACGGGCCCGACGGCGCTTCCGACGTCGCCTCCTTCGGCCTCGGCCGGGGCTGGTGGCTGCTGGGCGTGCTGACGCTCGCCGGCTTCCTCGCCGGTCTCGTGTGGGGCTGGCTCTCGCGCTGGCGTGTGACGGTCTGGAGGACCAACTGATGCGGCTCAAGCACGTTCTCGCGGGCGGCGCGGCGGTCCTCGGGCTGCTGGCCGGCCCGGCCGCGGTGCCGGCCTTCGCCGACCCGAGCCCGACGCCCTCGTCGAGCCCGGCCGGCTCCGCGGCCCCGACCGAGGCCGGTACGTCCTTCCGCAACGCCACCGAGATCGGCCAGGGGGTCACGGCCACCGCGGACGCCTCCTCGGGCGACTACCTCTACTGGTCCTTCGCCGCCGACCCGGGCCAGCGGCCCACCGTCACGGCCACGGTCCGGCTGCCGGAGGGCTCGGCGGCCTCGGGGCTCGCCTCCACCTGGCAGCTCGACGTGTACGACGGCCTGCGCCGCCGGCAGTCCTGCATGTACGGCGCCTCGACCCGCACGGCGGGCGGGGCCCGGTCGGTGGAGCTGGCCTGCGTCCTGCGGACGGTCCGGGCCTGGGCCGAGCCGTGGGCCAACGACCCGCTGCCGGGCACGTACTACGTCCGGCTGACCGCGGTCGGACTGGACCGGGCGGACGCGGGCGTGCCGGTGCACGCCGAGGTGAAGGTCGCCTCGAAGGAGATGGGCGGCCGGGCCGCGGTGGACGGCGCGCTGTCCGTCCCGCTGGTCCCGGGCACCGCGGCGCACGCCACCACCGGCGCCCGGCTCTTCTCCGGTGAGCCGGAGGACGGCTGGGCCTCGGGCCGCTGGACGGACCGCTGGCTCTGGACCGCCGCCGGCGGCCTCCTCGCCGCCCTCGCCGGCATCGCCGGCCACCGCCTCACCCAAGGCCGAGGCCGCCCCAGACACCTCCCCCCGGGCGCCTGACGGCATGAACGCGAAGCCCCTCCCGGCCGCCTGAGCGGGGCCGGGAGGGGCTTCTCCACATCGCCGCCGATCAAGCGGACAGCGAAGGCGAGTCACACACGCCGGCCCGTGAACTCGCCGGCGGAACGGCTCACGCGGCGCCGATGGTCCGGTCGCCGTACTCGATGGACACCGTGATGCGAGCGCCGAGCGCCGCAGCGTAGGTGCGCATGGTCTCCAGGTTGTGGATCTCGCCCCGTTCGATCTGGGACACCCGGGCCTGGGAGATGCCGACCGCGGCTGCAACCTGGGCCTGCGTGAGGTGCTGTTCCTCCCGGATCTCCCTCAGGTGGTACCCGAGCACGTACGCCTCGGTCGCGGTCCGCGCCGCCTGCTTGCGCGCCTCCCACTCCGCATCGGAGAGCTCGGGATGCGCCTCGCGCACCCTCCGCTTCGTCTCAGCCCAGTTGCCGGGACCCGCTCGTTGACCGCCCGGTTCAGGACTCCGTCGGCGTCAGCCTCAGGGAGATGCTGTTGATGCAGTACCGCTGGTCGGTGGGGGTGGGGTAGCCCTCGCCCTCGAAGACGTGGCCCAGGTGGGAGCCGCACTTCGCGCAGCGGACCTCGGTGCGGACCATGCCGTGGGAGGTGTCGGCGATCAGCTCGACGGCCTCGGTGTCCTTCGGGTCGAAGAAGGACGGCCACCCGCAGTGGGAGTCGAACTTCTCCGTGGAGCGGAACAGCTCCGCACCGCAGGCCCGGCAGCCGTAGACGCCCTCGGTCTTGGTGTCGGTGTACTCGCCGCGGAAGGCCGGTTCGGTGCCCGCCAGCCGGAGCACCTGGTACTCGCTGGGGGTCAGCTCGGCCTGCCACTGCTCGTCGGTCTTCTCGACCTCGTACGACATCACGCTCTCCTCGGCTCGACTCGGCGGCTCAGCGGGACCGGGCGGCCAGGCCCTCGAGAATGGCCGGGCCCAGGTCGGTCACATCGCCCGCACCCATGGTGAGAACGAGGTCACCGGGCTTCGCCATTCCCGCGATGACCGCCGGCACCCCGGCCTTGTCGTGCTGCGGGGCGACCTCCGCACCGGCGGCGCGGGCCGCGTCGATGATGATCGCGCTGGTGACGCCGGGCACCGGGTCCTCGCGGGCCGGGTAGATGTCCAGCACCACCGAGGAGTCGGCGAGCGCCAGCGCCTGGCCCATCTCCTTGCCCAGCTCCTGGGTGCGGGAGAAGAGGTGCGGCTGGAAGACCACGAGGATCCGGGAGTCCCCCGCGGCCCCGCGGATGGCCGCCAGGTCGGCGGACATCTCGGTCGGGTGGTGCGCGTAGGAGTCGATCACCTGGACGCCCGCGGCCTCGCCCTTGAGCTGGAGGCGGCGCTTGACGCCGGTGTACTTGCCGAGGGCGGAGGCGAGGTTGTGGGCCGGGATGCCGAGCGCCACGCCGGCCGCCAGGGCGGCCACGGCGTTGTGCGCGTAGTGGCTGCCGGGCACGGAGACGGTGAAGGTGAGCGGACGGCCGTCGAGCACGACGGTGACCTCGCTGCTCAGCCCGCGCGGGGTGATCTTGGTGATCCGGACGTCGGCCGCCTCGGACTCGCCGTAGGTGACGACCGTCAGGCCCTTGCCGCCGGCGACCCGGCGGGCGATCTCCACCGCACCGGCCTGGTCGGCGGAGATCACCAGGGTGCCGCCGGGCACGACCTTGCCGACGAAGGTCTCGAAGGAGGCGTAGATCTCCTCCATCGAGGCGTAGTTGGCGTGGTGGTCCAGCTCCGCGTTGAGGATGATCGCGACCTGCGGGTCGTACTTGTGGAAGCTGCGGTCGCTCTCGTCGGCCTCGGCGACGAAGATGTCGCCCTCGCCGTGCTGGGCGTTCGAGCCGGGCGCGTCCAGGTCGCCGCCGATGGCGTACGAAGGGTCCAGGCCCAGCGCGCCGAGCGAGACCGCCAGCATGGAGGTGGTGGTGGTCTTGCCGTGGGTGCCGGCCACCGCGATCGGGCGCAGCCCGTCCATCAGGGCGGCGAGCGCGTCGGAGCGGTGCACGACCGGGATGCCCAGCTCGGCGGCCCGGGCCAGCTCCGGGTTGTCGGCGCGGATGGCGCTGGAGACCACGACGCAGGTGGCGTCCTCGGCGAGGTGCCCGGCGGCGTGCCCGATGTGGACCGTGGCGCCCTGGACCCGCAGCGCCTCGGCGGTCGGGGAGTCCTTGGCGTCGCTGCCGGCCACCTTGGCACCGCGCTGGGCGAGGATCTTCGCGATGCCGGACATCCCGGCGCCGCCGATGCCGATGAAGTGGGGCCGTTCCATGGCGGTCGGCAGGCCGGGCGGCGTCATACGGGATCTCCCCAGGTGCGGTGCGGTGTGGCGGTCGCGGCGGCGCGACGGTCACGCGTACGGTCCGGCGCCGCGAGGCGCCGGGCGCCCAGCTTATTCGTTGTGGGCGAAGAGCTTGAGCACCGGAACGCCGACCTTGTGCCGGGCCCGCGAGGCCCAGTCCCGGTGGAAGAACTCCTCGACGAAGTGCGGCGCGGTCAGGACGATCACCTCGTCCGCCCCGGTCTCCTCCACCACGGACTTCAGCTTGTCCAGGGGATGGTCCTCGACGATCTGCCCGACCGCCTCGCTGCCCTTGGCCCGCAGGGCCTGGAGGGAGTGGTCCAGGGCCTTCTCGGCCGGGGCCACGGCGTCCGCGCCCTCCGGTTCGTCGCCCTCCCGGATCGCCTCCGGCAGCTCGCCGAGGGCGACGTCGTCGATGGCGCGCAGCAGCCGGTCCTGGTCGCCCCGCGGTTGCATGAGCACGATGAACGAGACCCGGTCGTCTCCGTGCAGGGTCGTGACGAAGTCCACGTCTACGGCTGTCAGAGGCTTCTCGATCATCAAAACGCTCGTGAACACGGACGTCCTCTCCTTCATGGGCCCGGCGGCCCCTGCGGAAACCATCCTGCCCCGCTGTGACACGGGGCCTGCGCTGTAAGTGTGCCCACCGGAAGCTAAGCGGAACGGTTAATTCCGGTGTGTCTCAGATCCGACGGTAGCGGGTGAAAAGGAACCCGGCCTCCTCCAGCAGGCAGGCCAGTCCCAGCCGTGCCGGCACCTCCACCGAGGGGCCCCCGGCGATCCGCTGCGCGGTCCCCGCGGTCAGCATCGGCGAGAGCGTCAGGCACAGCTCGTCCAGCACCCCGGCGGCCACGAACTGCCCCAGCATCCGGGGACCGCCCTCGGTCAGCTGCCGGCGCAGCCCCCGCTCGGCGAGCAGCGCCACCGCGCGGGCCGGGTCCACCCCGATGCCCTCCCCGGCGAACAGCACCTCGGCCCCGGCCTTCCGGGCCTCGGCCACCCGGTCCGCCGGCGCCCCGGCCCCGGTCAGGACCAGGGTGGGCACCAGCGGGGAGGTGAAGAGCGGCAGCGTGTAGTCCAGCGCCAGCCCGGCGCTGATCACCGCGATGGCCGGGGCCGGGCCCTGGCCCGCGGCGGCCCGCCGGGCGGCGAAGGCCTCCCGGGCCCGGGCCGGCCGGTAGCCCTCCTGGCGAACCGTTTCCGCCCCGACCACGACCACGTCGGCCAGGGCCCTCAAGGTGCCGAAGACCCGCATGTCCGTCTCGCTCGAGATCGGCTGGGAGCGGCCGTCGTGCTGGGCGGCCCCGTCGAGGGTCGAGACCATGTTCGCCCGCAGCCAGTGCCCGGGGGCGGCCGCACCGGGGGCCCCCTCCGACCCGGGGTCCCCGGCCAGGGCCGGGTAGGCGTACGCGTCGGCGAGCTCGTCGAGCGACCACTCCCGGTCGGCGGTGGCAGCTGTCTGATCGGTCACAGGGAACAGGCGTCGCATGCGGTGCAGTGTGGCACGCCCCGTAGAGTTGAGTGCTGTGTCGACCTCCCTCTCCGCGTCCGGGCGGAGCCAGATAGCCGAGGCGGGCCCGCAGTCGCTGTGCGCCCGCGAGCCGCACGTGCCCGCCGAGCGCCTGGTCGCCGAGATGGTGCCGCCGCCGCGCTTCGACTCGGTGCGCTTCTCCACGTACGACCCGGACCCGAACCAGCCCAGCCAGACCGAGGCCGTGGCGGCGCTCAGCGCCTTCGCCGAGGGCCTGGGCGGCGCGCACGCCACGGGTGGCGGCAAGCGTCGCTGGTTCTCGAAGAAGCCGGCCGCGCCCGTCGGCCCCCGCGGGGTCTACCTCGACGGCGGCTACGGCGTCGGCAAGACGCACCTGCTGGCCTCGCTGTGGCACGCCACCCCGGCCGCGCCCGAGTACAAGGCCTTCGGCACCTTCGTCGAGCTGACCAACCTGGTCGGCGCACTGGGCTTCCAGCAGACCGTGCAGACCCTCAGCGGGCACCGGCTGCTGTGCATCGACGAGTTCGAGCTCGACGACCCGGGCGACACCGTCCTGGTCTCCAGCCTGCTGGGCAAGCTGGTCGAGCACGGTGTGGCGCTGGCCGCCACCTCCAACACCCTGCCCGGCAAGCTCGGCGAGGGCCGGTTCGCCGCGGTGGACTTCCTCCGCGAGATCCAGGGCCTGTCCGCGCACTTCCGGCCGCTGCGCATCGACGGCGAGGACTACCGGCACCGGGGCCTGCCCGAGGCGCCCGCCCCCTACTCCGACGAGCAGGTGGCGAAGGCCGCGTACGCGACCCCGGGCGCCAGCCTGGACGACTTCCCGCACCTGCTGGAGCACCTGGCCCGGGTGCACCCCAGCCGGTACGGCGCGCTGTCGGAGGACATAGCCGCGGTCTGCCTGACCGACGTCACCCCGGTCCCGGACCAGTCGACCGCGCTGCGCCTGGTGGTGCTCGCGGACCGGCTCTACGACCGGGAGATACCGGTGCTCGCCTCGGGCGTCCCCTTCGACCGGCTCTTCAGCGAGGAGATGCTGGCGGGCGGTTACCGCAAGAAGTACTTCCGCGCCATCTCGCGGCTCACCGCGCTGGCGCGTGACGCAAAGGGGCTTGTGGCGCAGTAGGTTGGCACCGCCGGGGCCGAACGGCCCCGGCCGACCAGCCTGAAGGGAACCATCATGGCCACCACGCGTCACGCACACACCGTCTGGGAGGGCGACCTGCTCAAGGGCGCGGGCAAGGTGACGCTCGACTCCTCCGGCGTCGGCACGTACGACGTCTCCTGGCCGGCCCGCTCCGAGGAGCCGAACGGCAAGACCAGCCCCGAGGAGCTCATCGCCGCCGCGCACTCCAGCTGCTTCTCGATGGCCTTCTCCAACGGTCTGGCCAAGGCGGGCACCCCGCCCACCAAGCTGAACACCTCCGCGGCCGTCACCTTCCAGCCCGGCACCGGCATCACCGGCATCCACCTGACCGTGGAGGGCGAGGTGCCCGGCATCGACGAGGCCGCCTTCCAGGCCGCGGCCGAGGACGCCAAGAAGAACTGCCCGGTGAGCCAGGCGCTGACCGGTACGACCATCACCCTGGACGCCAAGCTCGTCTGACGCGACACCTGCGGGGCCGGTGGCCCGCATGCCGGACCGCGCGCACCGCGCGTGGTACCAACGTGCGGGTCACCCTCCTGTCGGCCTCCAGGGAGTCCCCATGCCAGTGACCCGGCGCCAGATGCTGGCCGGTGCGGGTGCCGTCGTCTTCTCCGGCGCGGTCGCCGAGGTGCACGCCGGCGCCGCCGCCCGGACCCTGCGGCCGGACGGGTACGGGCCGCTGCTGCCCGACCCCCGGGGCCTGCTCGACCTCCCGGCGGGCTTCTCGTACCGGGTCCTGTCGCGCACCGGCGACCCGCTGCGCTCGGGGCAGGGGCCGGTGCCCTCGAACTGCGACGGCATGGCCGCCTTCGAAGGGCCCGGCGGCGGGGTGCGGCTGGTGCGCAACCACGAGAACAAGGCCACCGCCCAGGTGCCCGTCCCGCACGTCGAGGGGCTGGTCTACGACCGCGGCGGCCGGGGCGGCTGCACCGTCCTGGAGCTCGACGCGCGCGGCGCGGTCACCGGTGAGCGCGTGGGCCTGTCCGGTACCGCGTACAACTGCGCGGGCGGCCACACCCCCTGGGGGACCTGGCTGAGCTGCGAGGAGACCGAGGACCGGGCCGGCACCACCGGATACGAGAAGGACCACGGCTTCGTCTTCGAGGTGGACCCGGCCGACCCGCACCGCACCGGTGCGGTGCCGCTGACCGCGCTGGGCCGCTTCCAGCACGAGGCGGTGGCCGTGGACCCGCGCACCGGCGTCGTGTACGAGACCGAGGACGCCTTCGTCGCGCCCTTCGGACTCTTCTACCGCTTCCTGCCGCACCGGCCGGCCGGCGGCACCGGCTCGCTGCGGGCCGGCGGGCTGCTGGAGGCGATGCGGGTGCCGGGGGTGGCCGACCTCTCCGTGGTCCAGGAGCCCGGCACGGTCTTCGAGGGCGTCGAGTGGGTGCCGGTACCGGACCCGCTGGCCCGCCACACCCCCGTGCGCCTCCAGGACTACGGTCCGCGCGGCATCACGCACGCGCAGAAGCTGGAGGGCTGCTACTGGGAGGGCTCCCGGGTCTACTTCGTCTCCAGCTACGCCCGGCGCCGGGAGGGCGCCCCCGCGGACCACTTCGGCCAGGTCTGGGCGTACGAGCCGGCCCGCCGGCGGCTCACGCTGGTGGTGGTCTTCGGCCCGGCCACCGACATCCGGCTGCCCGGCGAGAGCCCGGACAACATCTGCCTGGCCCCCGGCGGCGGGCTGATGGTCTGCGAGGACGGCGGCGGGGCGCAGCACGTCTTCGCGCTCTCCCCGGACGGCGAGGTCTTCCCGGTCGCCCGCGGCGCCCAGAACATCGGCACCGCCAAGGCGCCGGAGTACGGGGAGTTCGCGGGGGTGACCTTCTCGCCCGACGGGTCGGTGATGTTCGTCAACTGCTACACCCCGGGCACCACCTTCGCCGTCACCGGCCCCTGGCGGTAGCACCTCCGGTCGCGCCCCCGGCCGATCCGTCGCAGGATCGTACGCATCCGACGGGAAGGGGTGCGCGGTGGGCAAGGGCAAGAAGGGCGGGTCCGGGCCCTCGGTCCGCCGGGCGCTGCGGCTGCCGGTGGGCGAGCGGCCCGACCTGGCGGCGATCGACCCGGCCGGCACCCCGGTGGGCCCGTCCGGCAAGGCCGCCGGGGTGGCGGCCACCGCCGCGCTGGGCGAGCGGCTGGGCGCCCTCCAGGAGCGGCTGTACGCGGCGAGCACCGGGGGCGACCGGCGGCGGGTGCTGCTGGTCCTCCAGGGCATGGACACCTCCGGCAAGGGCGGCACGGTCAAGCACGTCATCGGCCAGTTCAACCCGTCCGGCTGCCGGATCAAGGCCTTCAAGGCGCCGACGCCCCAGGAGCTGGCCCACCCCTTCCTGTGGCGGGTCATGAAGGCGCTGCCGGGGCCGGGCGAGATCGGCATCTTCGACCGCTCGCACTACGAGGACGTACTGATCGCCCGGGTGCGCACGCTGGTGCCGCGCGGTCAGCTGCGCCGCCGCTACGGCCAGATCCGCCGGTTCGAGGAGGCCCTGGCCGAGGACGGCGTGAGCATCGTCAAGGTCTTCCTGCACATCGGGTACGAGGAGCAGCGCCGGCGGCTGCTGGAGCGGCTGGACAACCCGGACAAGCACTGGAAGTTCAACCCGGGCGACATCGACGAGCGGCTGCTGTGGCCCGCGTACCAGGAGGCGTACGAACTGGCCCTGGAGCGCTGCTCGTCCGAGGAGGCGCCCTGGTACCTGGTCCCGGCGGACCGCAAGTGGTACCGCAACTGGGCGATCAGCTCCCTGCTGCTGGAGCACCTGGAGGAGCTGGATCCGCGGTACCCGGCGGGTGACTTCGACGTGGCCGAGTGCCGTGAGCGCCTTCTCGCCACATAGTCATATAGTTTGCTTACGTGACGTTTTCAGTACGAAGAGTAGCGGCCGTCGGTGCGCTCGGTGCCCTCCTCGCGGGCTGCGGCAGCGGCACGTCCGGGGAGGCCGGCCGGGCGCACGCCGCCCTCGGGGCGCACGCCTCGCCCTCCCCCGCCGCCTCGGGCTCCCCCGCCGGGCCCGGACCCTCCCGCGCCCCGGGCCGGGCCGCCACGCCCGGTACCGCCCCGCGCCGGTCGGGGCCGCCCACCCTGGCGCCCGGACCGGCCGGCCTCACCCCGGTCTTCGAGCGGGCCCGGCACACCACCGACAAGGTCGTGGCACTGACCTTCGACGCCGACATGACCGCCGACCAGGGACCCCGCGCGGCCCGCGGCGAGCACTTCGACAACCCGCAGCTGATCGCCTCGCTGCGGCGGCTGAAGGTGCCCGCGACCATTTTCATGACGGGACGCTGGGCCGAGGAGTACCCGGACCAGGCGAGGTCGATCGGGACCGACCCGCTCTTCGAGATCGCGAACCACTCCTACAGCCACTACGCCTTCAAGGAGCCCTGCTACGGACTGCCGGCCCTGGACCCGGCCGCCGCGCGGGCCGACGTCGACCGGGCCTTCGAGGCCTTCCGCACCGCGGGCGCCCGCAACACCGTCCCGTACTTCCGCTTCCCCGGCGGCTGCTACGACGACGACGCGCTGCGGGTGCTCTCCACCGCCAAGGTGACGGCCGTGCAGTGGGACGTGGTCAGCGGGGACGCCTTCGCCAAGGACCCGGACGCGGTGGCCGAGGACGTCCTCGACGGCGTCAAGCCCGGCTCGGTGGTGGTGATGCACTGCACGCGCAGCGCCGCCCCGGTGACCGAGACGGCGCTGCGGCGGATCGTCCCGGAGCTGCGCGCCCGGGGCTACCGGTTCGTGAAGGTCTCCGAGCTCGTCGGCCGGTAGCGGCCGCGGGTCCTCAGTGCGCGGAGGACTGGCTCGGGGTGGCCTCGCTGGGGCGGACGATGACGAAGCCCTCGCCGTCCAGCCGCAGCTGGACGGCCTCGCCCGAGCCGCCGCGGATCATCGAGCCGACCGACTGCGAGCGGTGCAGCGAGGTCTGGAGCGAGGCGGTCCAGCCCACCACCGCGTCGGTGTCCACGCAGACGGACGACTGCGGGGAGACCGGGATGATGATCGGGTTGCCCTCGCACATGATGCCGAGCTTGCCGTGACCGGTGAAGACGCTGTTGAAGATGCCGCCGCCGGACATGCCGGCGCCCTTCACCGTCTTGATCTCGTAGGACAGCGTGGCGTCGAAGCACAGGACGTTGCGGCCGTTGATGGTCAGCGCGTCGCCGGGCTCGATGTCGACGATGAAGCAGTTCTGCGCCTCGTGGGCGAACCACGCCTCGCCCTGCCCGCGCACCGCCATCAGCGCCAGGCCCTCGCCGGTCACGGCGCGCTTGAGCATGCCGCCCAGGCCCTGGCCCTTGCGCTCGAACTGGAGGTTGCCGCGGAAGGCGACCATCGAGCCCTGGCGGGCCAGCATCTCGCCGTTCACCGCGTACTTGATGGACTTGGCGTTCTGCAGGGTCATGCCGGGTGCGGTGGCCGGCTGGACCATGTGATCCGAGGAAAAGAGGTCGCTCTTCATATGTGCGATCTTCGCGGGCGTGAGGTGCACCGGACAACCGCCCGTCTGTCACGGCCTCGCAACACCTCCTGGCAGACTTGGCCGGATGAGCAGCGAGAACGAAGCGCCGGGGACGGTCGGAGCGGCCGGAAGGACCAGGGCGGCGGAGGCAGCCGGAACGGCCGGGGCGCCGGGGACGGCCGGGGCGCCGCCCGCCGTGGGGTCCGACAGTCCCTTCCGGCCCGCCTCCGCACGCGACGAGGCCCGGCAGTTCGTCCTGCCGCTGGTGGTGCGGATCGAGAAGGACGGGCCGCCGGCCCGGACCGACGCCCTGGAGACGGCCGCCCGCGCGGTGCTCGTCCTGCTGTCCGACGAGCGGGCGCACGGCGAGGGCGAGTGGGCCGAGGTCGTCCGGGACTGGCAGGACGCGCGGATCCGCAAGGTGGTGCGGCGGGCCCGGGGCGCGGAGTGGCGCAAGGCCGGGCAGCTGCCCGGCATCACCGTGCACGGCGAGGCCGCCGAGGTCCGGGTCTTCCCGCCGGTCCCGCTGGACGGCTGGCCCAAGGAGCTGGCCAAGCTCCAGGTGTCGGGCACGGACCTGGATGAGCCCGCCCCGGTGGCGGCCGCCGAGCCCGGCCTGCCAGTCCTGTGGCTCAACCCGGACCTCGACATGTCCGCGGGCAAGGCGATGGCCCAGGTCGGCCACGGCGCCCAGCTGGCCTGGTGGGCCCTGGACCACGCCGAGCGCGAGCGCTGGGCGGCGACCGGCTTCCGCCTCGCGGTCCGCACCGCCGACCCGGCCCACTGGACGGCCCTCACCACCGCCGGCCTCCCGGTGGTCCGCGACGCGGGCTTCACGGAGATCGCCCCCGGCAGCGCCACGGTCATCGCCGACCACCCGGGCCTGACGTCCGGACGGCTCTTCGCACCGTAGCCGGACGCGCTCGGAGGGCCGGGACGGGCCCGCACCGAAGTAGGGACGGAATAAGGGAACCTCAAATGTTCCTCTGAACGTCCCCCTGCCTGGATTGGCGCCGATCCGCTCGGGCCATGACTGCGTCACGGACCGATGTGGCGGAAGCAGGGGGGACACATGCAGGACGAGAAGACGCCGGCCATGGCACGCCTGGGTGTGGGCATCGGCTGGCGGCCGGAGATCGCGGCGGCGGTCGAGCGGCTGCCGGGGCTCGACTGGGTCGAGGTGGTCGCGGAGAACCTGTGCGCCGGCCACCTGCCCGAGTCGCTGGTACGGCTGCGCGACCGCGGGGTCACGGTGGTCCCGCACGGCGTCTCGCTCGGGCTCGGCGGCGCCGACCGGCCGGCCGCGGGCAAGCTGGCGGACCTGGCCGAGCGGGCCCTGGCCCTGGGCGCACCGCTGGTCAGCGAGCACATCGCGTTCGTGCGGGCCGGCGGGGCACTGACCGCCTCCGCACAGCTGGAGGCGGGCCACCTGCTGCCGGTGCCGCGCACCCGGGACGCCCTGGCGGTGCTCTGCGAGAACGTCCGGATCGCCCAGGACGCGCTGCCGGTGCCGCTGGCCCTGGAGAACATCGCCGCGCTGTTCTCCTGGCCCGGCGACGAGCTGACGGAGGGGCAGTTCCTGTCGGAGCTGGTGGAGCGGACCGGGGTACGGCTGCTGATCGACGTGGCCAACCTGCACACCAACCGGGTCAACCGCGGCGAGGACCCGCTGGCCGTGCTGGACGCGCTGCCGGTGGAGGCGCTGGCGTACGTGCACGTGGCCGGCGGGCTGGCCCGCGGCGGGGTCTGGCACGACACGCACGCGCACCCGGTGCCGCCCGAGGTGCTGGAGCTGCTGACCGAGCTGCGCTCGCGGGTGGACCCGCCGGGCGTCCTGCTGGAGCGGGACGACGACTTCCCGCCGGAGCCGGAGCTGGCGGCGGAACTCACCGCCGTCCGCACGGCCCTGGCGGCGGGCGCCACCGCCCGCGTACCGGCCGCCCGGCGGGCCGCCGACGGACGCGCGCCGGGGCTCGAGGAGGAGGACGGCACGAAGCCGGGTGACCTGCCCGAGGCGGTGCGCGGCCGGGTGGCCGTGGCGCAGGCCGCGGTGCTCTCCGCCCTGGTGGCCGGCACCCCGGTGCCCGAGGGCTTCGACGCCCGGCGGCTGCGGGTGCAGGCCCGGGCGCTGGCCGCCAAGCGGGCCGACGTGATCGCCAAGGTCGCCCCCGAACTGCCGCGCATCCTCGGCCCGGAGGCGTACCGGAAGGCCTTCCTCGGCTACGCCGGGGGCCGCCCGATGTCCGCCGGCTACCGCCGCGACGCCCTCGACTTCGTCGAGCACCTGCTCGTCGGCCCGGACCTGGACGGGCTGGTGCGGCGCCGGCTCACCGCCTGGTGGCGGGACCGCACCGGCCCGAAACCACCGGGCCGGATCGCCCGCATCGCCCACCGCATCGCGCCCCGCCGGCCCGTGGGGAGGAAAACCCCGTGAACACGCTCGCCCTCGCCCTCTGGATCGCCGTCCTGCTCTCGACCCTCGCGCTGGCCCTGGGGCTGCGGCACTCCCGCCGCCGGCACGGCGCCGACGGGGTGCTGCACGACCTCACCGAGGCCGCCTTCCTCGCCGGCGGGCCCCGCCGGGTGGTGGACACCGCGCTGGTCGCGCTCTGCCAGGACGGCCGGATGATGATCGGCGGGCCCGGCATCGTCCAGGTCCGCTCCGGCGCCCGGGCCACCGACCCGGTGGAGCGGGCCGTGCTGCGGGCCCAGGAGGCCGCACCCCACGGCGCGCTGGCCGCCCTGCGGTTCGCCGTGATGCGCGACCCCGCGGTCCAGGAGACCGGCGACGGGCTGGCCGCCCGCGGGCTGCTGGCCGCGCCCGGGGCGGGCACCCCCTGGCGGCGCTGGGGTCTGGTCCAGGCCCTGGTCTGCCTGCTGCTGGTGCCGGTCTCCTTCGCGCTCACCGTCGTCCAGTGGGCGTCGGCGGACACCTACGAGTTCGACGTACCGCTCTTCGCGCTGGCCGCGCCCGCCCTGTTCCTCGGACTGATCGCCGGGCTGGTGCTGCGCGCCGCCGCGGGCAAGCGGCTCACCGCCGCGGGCAAGACCGCCCTCGACGGCTACCGGCGCGCCCACCTCACCTCGTCCGACCTGGCGGTGCGGACCGCGCTCATGGGGCCCCGGGCGCTGCCGGACCCCCTGCTGCGGATGCAGCTGATGGCCTTCCCGATGCCCGGCGGCCGGGCCCGGTCCGGCTCCGGCGGCGGTACGGGCCGCTCCGCGCACCACTCCTGCGGGTCCAGCGGCTTCGAGGCGCCCGTGATGTGGTGTGCGAGCGGCGACGGCGGCGGGGGCTCGGGCGGTTCGGGCTGCGGCTCGTCGGGGTCCGGCTGCGGATCCTCCGGGTCCGGTTGCGGCTCGTCCGGATCGGGGTGCGGGTCCTCGGGGTCGAGTTGCGGGTCGTCCGGGTCCAGTTGCGGATCCTCGAGCTCCAGTTGTTCCTCGGGATCGAGTTGCGGCAGTTCATCCGGTTCGAGCTGCGGAAGCAGCAGTTCCTGATCACGGACCCATCACGAGCTGCTCACACCTGAGTTGTCGGCCCGTCACACCCCGTCTTCCGGCGGGTAGAACGACCCGCATGTTCTGGGTCCTCTTTCTCCTGCTCGCCTGGGCGGGGGCGGTCCTCTCCTGCGCCCGGCTGATACTGGCCGCGACCGCGGTCGCGGGCACCGCCCGGCCCGCCGACGACGGCGCCGGCCGGGACGAGCTCAGCCTCTACGAGGCCGCCTACCTCTCGGGCGGCCCGCAGCGGGTGGCCGTCCTGACGCTGCTGTCGATGCAGCGGCAGCGCCGGGTGCTGCTGGCCCGGACCGGCTGGGCCACGGTCGTGGACCCGGTCGGCCGGGACGAGCTGGAGCGCTGCGTGCTGGGCGCGATCGGGCCGGACGGGCAGTCCCCGGTGGAGGCCGTCCGGGCCGCCGCCGCCCAGGACGTGACGGTGCGCGCGCTCGCCCGCCGGCTGGACGACGCGGGGCTGGCGGTGCCCGAGCCGGAGCGGCGGAGCCTGTGCGAGGCGGTGCGCGGGGTGAAGGCGGCCACCGTGCTCGTGGTCGCGCTGGCGGTGACCGCGGCCCTGCTCCCGCAGACCGGCGCGGACCGGGTGCTGATGGTCTGGTGGTTCGCGCTGCCGCTGGTGCTCACGGTCTGCTGCCTGGGCATCGCCCGCTTCGAGTCGCACCCCTACTCGCCCTGGGCCTCCCCCGCCGGGCAGCGGCTGCTGATCCGGCTGGACGACGACCGGCGGCTGGAGGGGGACCGCGGGTACCTGACCGCGGTCGCCGTCCGGGGGCTGGCCGCGGTCAAGGACCCCGACCTGCGCGCGGCCCTGTCCGGCGGCCGGGGCCGGATCCCCGCCGCCCGGGGGCATTGACCCCGACACCCGCGCCGCTTCCTTTACTTCGGCCCCACCCCCATGAAACATCCACTTATCTGACGATCAGTAAGAAATAGGATGTAAGGGGATACCGCCATGCGGGACGTGCGGGAACTCGTCCGGTACGGAGTGACCGCCACGGTCCTCTCCCTGAGCCTCGTCGCCCCGGCCCCCGCCGGGGCGTTCGCCGCCGGGCACCCGGCCGCACCGGGCGGCCCCGCCGCGCCCGGCGCGGCCTTCGCCAAGACCCCCGAGATGGCCGGCGCCGCCAAGGCCGCCCGGCGCGCCGCGACCGCCGGGCTGGCCTGGCGCCGCTGCCCGGCGGTCGAGGACCTGCCGCCGACCGCCCAGTGCGCGCTGCTGCGGGTGCCGCTCGACTACGCCCGGCCCGACGGGACGCAGATCCACCTGACCGTCAGCCGGATGAAGGCCACCGGCAAGCGGGCCGCCCGGCAGGGCTCCCTGGTCTACAACCCCGGCGGCCCCGGCGCCTCGGGCATGTTCTTCCCCGTCGTCGGGATGCTCCCCGACTGGCAGCGGGTGGCCGCCGCCTACGACCTGGTCGGCTACGCCCCGCGCGGGGTGGCCCGCTCGGCCCCGCTCTCCTGCGAGTCCCCCAAGGCCTTCACGCACGCCCCCACCCAGGTGCCGGCCGTCCCCTCGGCCGCGTACAAGAAGCAGCGGATCGCCGCCGCCCGGGCCTACGCCCAGGGCTGCGCCCGCACCGCCGGCGCGGCGCTGCGCCAGTACAACACCCTCAACAACGTCCGGGACCTGGACGTCCTGCGGGCCGCCCTGGGCGACCGGAAGCTGACCTTCATGGGCGCCTCCTACGGCACCTACCTGGGGGCGCTCTACGCCACGCTCTACCCGTCGTACGTGCGGCGGATGGTCTTCGACTCGGTGGTCAACCCCGACCCGTCGGGCATCTGGTACCGCAACAACCTCGAGCAGTCATTGGCCTTCGAGTCCCGCTGGCGCGACTTCCGCGCCTGGGCCGCCCGGAACGACCGGACGTACCGGCTGGGCCGCACCCCCGAGGCGGTGCAGGCCTCGTACGAGAAGGTGCGGGCGGCCGTCGCGCGCCGGCCCGCGGGCGGCGTGGTGGGCACCGGCGAACTCCAGGCCGCGTTCCTCAAGACGGCGTACTACGACGAGTACTGGGCGATGCGGGCCGGGGCGCTGAGCGCCTTCCTGCGCGGCGACCCGAGCCAGCTGGTCGAGCAGGCGGGGCCGGACCCGTCGACGGCGGCCGAGGAGGAGAACGCGAACGCCGTCTACACGGCGGTGCTGTGCAACGACGCGCCCTGGCCGGTGAAGTGGCAGACCTGGGACCGGGACAACACCGCGCTGGCCCGCCGGGCGCCCTTCGAGACCTGGGACAACGCCTGGACCAACCTGCCCTGCGCCTTCTGGCCGGCGGCCCGGCAGATGCGGATGGACGTACGGACCCGTCCCAAGGCGCTGCCGCCCACGCTGATCGTGGCGGCGGAGCGGGACGCGGCGACCCCCTACGCGGGGGCCCTGGAGCTCCAGAGGCGCCTGGGCGGCGCCGCGCTGGTGACCGAGCGGGCGGCCGGCACGCACGGCGTGGCCGGCGGCCGCAACGCCTGCGTCGACCGGCACGTGGAGCGGTACCTGCTCACCGGCGCCACGCCCGGGTGGCGTGCCACCTGTGCGCCGCATCCGGAGCCCGCACCGGTGTCGTTGGACCAGCGGGCGGCGGCGGCCCCGAGGGCCGCGCTGCCACCTGCCGTCTGAACTTCCGGGCGGGTCCGGCTGCGTCGGTTTCGGGGGCGGTCCCCCCGATCCATCGGAGGCAGTCATCCTCCGATCCATCCCCCCTGGGGAGGTCAGGCGAGTCCGGCGACCAGATCGGCCACGGACTTGCGGCGCCCGGTGTAGAAGGGCACCTCTTCCCGGACGTGCATGCGGGCCTCGGAGGCGCGCAGGTGGCGCATGAGGTCGACGATGCGGTAGAGCTCGTCGGCCTCGAAGGCCAGCAGCCACTCGTAGTCGCCCAGCGAGAACGAGGCGACCGTGTTGGCGCGCACGTCCGGGTAGCCGCGGGCCATCTTGCCGTGGTCCGCGAGCATCCGGCGACGGTCCTCGTCGGGCAGCAGGTACCAGTCGTACGAGCGCACGAACGGGTAGACGCTGACGTAGTCGCGGGCCACCTCGTCGGCCAGGAAGGCCGGGATGTGGGACTTGTTGAACTCCGCGGGACGGTGCAGCGCCATGTTCGACCACACCGGCTCCAGCGCGCGGCCAAGCTTGGTGCGGCGGAACAGGTTGTAGGCGCCCTGCAGCTCGTCCGCGGTCTCGGCGTGCCACCAGATCATGACGTCCGCGTCGGCGCGCAGGCCGGAGACGTCGTAGGTGCCGCGGACCGTGATGTCCTTGGCGGCCAGCTGGTCGAACAGCTCCTGCACCTCGTCGGCGTAACCGGCGCGGTCCTCGGGGAGCACGTCCTTCAGCTTGAAGACGGACCACAGGGTGTAGCGAATGACTTCGTTGAGGTCCTTGGCCTTCTTCCCCGCGTTGGGGGTCTTCTCTGGTGCAGTCATGTGCCCTATTGTCCCGTGTCCGAATCGGTGCTCTGCGCCAGGGTGCCCATGATCGCCTCGACGGCGGTCCCGGCACCGGCGATGCAGGCCGGCACGCCCACGCCGTCGTAGAGCGCCCCGCACACCGCGAGCCCGGGAACTCCCGCCACGGCGGCCCGGATCCGCTCCGTCTTCGCCACGTGACCCACCTCGTACTGGGGCAGTCCGCCGTCCCAGCGGGTGACGGTGGCGGCCACCGGCCGGGCGGCCAGCCCGACGGCCTCGGCCAGGTCCGCCAGTGAGGCGTCGACCAGCTCGGCGTCCTCCCGCTTGAGGTCGCCCTCGTCGCCGTGCCGGCCGACGGAGGTGCGCAGGAAGAACAGCTCCGGGTCGGCCCCGCCCACCCAGTCCCACTTGTTGCTGCTGAAGGTGGAGGCCTTGATGGTGCGGCCGTCCACCTGCGGGACCAGGAAGCCGCTGCCGGTGAGCGCGGCCGGCAGCTCGGAGCGCCGGAAGGCCATGGTGACCAGCGCCATCGAGGCGTACTCGACGGAGCGCAGCTCGGCGGCGGCCGCGGGGGCGACCGCCTCGAGCAGCCGGGCGGCCGGACCGGCCGGGGTGGCGAGCAGCACGGCGTCCGCCGCGATCCGCTCGCCGGCGGCCGTGGTGACCTGCCAGCCGCCCTCGGGGGTACGGGCCAGGGCCTGTACGGGGGTACCGGTGCGCAGCTCGGCGCCGGCGGCGCGCAGGGCGTCGGCGACGGCCAGCGGGAGCCGTCCGATGCCGCCCTCAATGCCCTGGAAGACCGGGCCGGTGGCGGCGGCGCCGATCACGGTGGTGGTGGCCGCGGCGGTCTGCTGGACGGCGCGCACGCTCTCGCCCAGCGAGGCGTGCTCGCGGGCCGCGGCGAAGAGGGCGGGGACGGCCGCGCGCAGCGAGATGCGGTAGGCGTCGCCGGCGTAGACCCCGCCGAGCAGCGGCTCGACCAGGCGGTCGACCGGCTCCCGGCCGACCCGGGCGGCGACGTACTCGCCCACCGCGATGTCCTCGCCGATCTCCGTCGGCGGCAGCTCGGCGTCCTGCCCGACCCGGGCCAGGCCGGCCTCGGAGAGGATGCCGGCGGCCCGCAGCAGCCCGGCGTCGGCGGTGACGCCCATGACGTGGCCGCGGGGCATCGGGCGCAGGGTGCCGCGGGTCCACAGGGCCGCGGTCGCGGTGGCGGGCGGCTGGAGGTCGCCGGCCAGGCCGACGGCCGTGGCCAGGTCGATCGCCTCGGGGCGGCGGGCCAGCAGGGACTCGGCCCCCAGGTCCACCGGGGCGCCCGCCAGCTCACCGGCGTACAGCTTGCCGCCGAGCCGGCCGGAGGCCTCCAGGAGGGTCACCCGGACGCCCAGCCCGGTCAGCCGGTGGGCCGCGGCCAGCCCGGCGATCCCGCCGCCGACCACGACGACCCGCGGCGCCGGCCGCCCGCCCCCGCTGCCCGCTCCGGCCGCCCGGCCCGTACGGATGTCCGCTTCTCGCATGGGGTCATCGTCTCATTTCCCGTACCGAGGCCGGACCGTGACCGGTTCGGGACCGGGGGCGGCAACCGGGGGCGGTGGTGGGACGTCGAAACGAGGACATCACACGACCCTCGGGGGTGGCCGGAATGAGAGCAGTACGGGCGGCACGACGACGGACCGCGACGGCCCTGGCGGCCCTGTCCCTGGCCGGGGCGCTGGCGCTGGCCGGCTGCGGGTCCGCGGACGACCGCGGCTCCGACGCCAAGTCCGGCGCCCGGGCGGACATCGGCCGGCAGGACGCGGACGGCTCCGGCGGATCGGCCGCCCGGCCGGGCGCGGGCGGCTCCGGCGGCGGTACGGCCGGCACGTCCGGTACCGGCGGCGCGGCGGCCGACGGCAAGGCGGCCGGCAGCCCCGCCCCCGGCAAGGCCCCGGCCGTCCTCCCCAAGATCATCCGGACCGCCCGGCTGTCCCTGGAGGTCAAGGACACCCAGGCGGCGCTGGTCACCGCCCGGGCCGCCGCCACCGGCGCGGGCGGGTACGTGGGCGACGAGTCCACCCGCCGCGAGCCGGCCGCCGACGGCCGCCAGAGCGTGGTCTCCGAGCTGACCCTGCGGGTGCCGGTGGAGCGGTTCGACGCGGTGCTCGGCGCGCTGTCGGGCGGCGGCCGGCTGCTCAGCCGGAAGGTGGACGCACAGGACGTCACCCGGCAGGTGGTCGACGTGGAGAGCCGGGTCGCCTCGCAGCGGGCCAGTGTGGCGCGGGTGCGGGCCATGATGGACCGGGCCGACCAGCTGAGCGACGTGGTGATGCTGGAGGGCGAGTTGAGCCGCCGTCAGGCCGAGCTGGAGTCCCTGCTGGCGCAGCGGGACTCGCTGGCGGACCAGACCGCGATGGCCACCGTCACCGTCTCGCTCGCCGAGCCGGGGCGGCCCGCGCCGCCGGCGGCGAAGGACGACGAGCCCGGCTTCACGGACGCGGTCTCGGCCGGCTTCGACGTCTTCGTGGCCGTGCTGCGCTGGATCAGCCTGGTCCTCGGCGCGCTGCTGCCGTTCCTGGCCGCCGGCGCGCTGGCCGCCCTGGTCTTCCGCGCTGTGCGGCGGGCCCGGCCCGGCCGCAAGGCGGCGCCCGCCACCGCGGAACGGGAGTCGGCCGCGGTCCCCGCGATGCCGTCCGGGGCCCCGGAGGTACCCGCGCAGACCGGCCCCGCGCCCGTCGACGGGGAGACGCCGCGACCGCAGCCGTAGCGTGGTCCGCACGGCACCACGGTGCGGACGAGAGCGCGGGACGGGAGCGGGTCATGGCGGCGGAACGACTGGTGGTGGTCGGGGGCGACGCGGCGGGGATGTCCGCCGCGTCGCAGGCGCGGCGGCTCAAGGGGCCGGACGAACTGGAGATCGTGGCCTTCGAGCGCTCCCCCTTCACCTCCTACTCGGCCTGCGGGATCCCGTACTGGATCGGCGGCGCGGTCTCCGACCGGGACGACCTGGTGGCCCGGACGCCCGAGGAGCACCGGGCCCGCGGGATCGACCTGCGGATCCGCACCGAGGTCACCGAGCTGGACCTGGCCGGCGGCCGGGTCCGGGCCCGGGACCTGGCGAGCGGGGCGGAGTCCTGGACCGGCTTCGACAAGCTGGTGCTGGCCACCGGCGCCCGCCCGGTCCGGCCGCCGCTGCCGGGCATCGACGCGGCGGGGGTGCACGGCGTGCAGACCCTGGAGGACGGGCAGGCGCTGCTGGACACGCTGGCCGGGACCGCGGGCCGGCGCGCGGTGGTGGTGGGCGCCGGCTACATCGGCGTGGAGATGGCCGAGGCGCTGGTGGTCCGCGGGTACGAGGTCACCGTGCTGCACCGGGGCGCGCAGCCGATGGCCACCCTGGACCCGGACATGGGCGGGCTGGTGCACTCGGCGATGAACGCCATGGGCATCCGCACGGTGGCCGGCGCCGAGGTCACGAAGATCCTGACGGACGAGCGGGGGCGGGCCCGGGCGGTGGCCACCGCGGCCGGCGAGGAGTACCCGGCGGACGTGGTGGTGCTCGGCATCGGGGTGGCGCCGCGCACCGAGCTGGCCCGGGCGGCGGGGCTGCCGCTGGGCGAGTCCGGCGGGCTGCTGACGGACCTGTCGATGCGGGTGCGCGGGTACGGGAACGTCTGGGCGGGCGGGGACTGCGTGGAGGTGCTGGACCTGGTCTCGGGCCGGTACCGGCACATCCCGCTGGGCACCCACGCGAACAAGCACGGACAGGTGATCGGGTCCGGGGCCGGCGGCGGGTACGCGACCTTCCCGGGGGTGGTGGGGACCGCGGTCAGCAAGGTCTGCGACCTGGAGATCGCCCGGACCGGGCTGCGGGAGAAGGACGCGCTCGCGGTGGGGCTGCGGTTCGTGACGGCGACGATCAGCTCGACGACCACGGCCGGGTACTACCCGGGGGCGGCCCAGACGACCGTCAAGATGCTGGCCGAGCGGGGCACCGGACGGCTGCTGGGGGTGCAGATCGTGGGCGGGGCCGGCTCGGCGAAGCGGGTGGACGTGGCGGCGGTGGCCCTGACCGCCGGGATGACGGTCGAGCAGGTCGTCTCGCTGGACCTGGGGTACGCCCCGCCGTTCTCCCCGGTCTGGGACCCGGTGCTGGTGGCGGCCCGGCGCGCGGTGCGCGCGGTCCGGGCGGCCGGGGTCTGACCGGCGCGGGCCGGTCCGCACGGCGGCGGACCGGCCCGGCGGCTCAGCGCTGCGTCTTGGTGTGGACGTACTCCACGAGGCGGGTCAGCGCGTCGGGGTCCGTGGTGGGCAGCACGCCGTGGCCCAGGTTGAAGACGTGGCCCTCCAGGCCCGCCGCGGCCGCCAGGACCTCGTCGGTCTTGGCCTCCACGGCCTCGGTGGTGGCGAAGAGCACGGCGGGGTCCAGGTTGCCCTGGAGCGCCTTGCCGGGGCCGACCCGGCGCACGGCCTCGTCGAGCGGGACCCGGTAGTCGACGCCCATGACGTCCGCGCCGGCCTCGCCCATCAGGCCGAGGAGCTCGCCGGTGCCCACGCCGAAGTGGATCCGCGGGACGCCGTAGGAGGCGACGGACGCCAGGACCTTCGAGGACGCCGGCATGATCGAGCGGCGGTAGTCCGCCGGGGGCAGCGCGCCGACCCAGGAGTCGAAGAGCTGGACCGCGGAGGCGCCGGCCTCGATCTGGACCTTGAGGAAGGCGGAGGTGATCTCGGCGAGGCGGTCCAGCAGGTCGGCCCACAGCTGCGGGTCGCCGTACATGAGCGCCTTGGTGTGCTCGTGGTTGCGGGAGGGCCCGCCCTCGACGAGGTAGCTCGCGAGGGTGAAGGGCGCGCCGGCGAAGCCGATCAGCGGGGTACCGCCCAGTTCGGCCGTCAGCATGCCGATCGCCTCGGTGACGTAGGGGACGTCGTCCGGGGTGAGGTCGCGCAGCCGGGCGAGGTCGGCGCGGGTGCGGATCGGCTGGGCGACGACGGGGCCGACGCCCGGCTTGATGTCCAGGTCGATCCCGATGGCCTTGAGCGGCACCACGATGTCGCTGAAGAAGATCGCGGCGTCGACGTCGTGGCGGCGCACCGGCTGGAGGGTGATCTCGGTGACCAGGTCGGGGCGCATGCACGACTCGAGCATGGCGGTGCCCTCGCGGACCCGGCGGTACTCGGGGAGTGAGCGGCCGGCCTGGCGCATGAACCACACCGGGGTGTGCGGCACCGGCTCCCGGCGGCACGCCTTGAGGAAGGCGGAATCGTACGTCTGGCTGGGCTGGCCCGCGGGCCTGTCAATGGCACTCACGACCCAAATCCTCGCACGTACGAAGAAGTGCCCGACCCGGGCCGGGTGTCCTTGCGCTGAACGGGGCGCTCTTCCGCCTAGTCTTCCCCGCATGGCTGCGGCTCAGGGACGATTTTCAGATGGCGCTGACGGTGTGGACAGCGCGAAGGAGAGCTCCGTCCCGCTCCCGTTCAAAAGGGCGGTCGACGGCTTGACGAAGGCGCGGCTGCGGCCGGGGATCGAGATCGACCCCACCCGGCCGCCGCAGAGACTCGCCCCGTACGCCTACGCGCTGGAGGCCGCGGTGGTCGAGGGCGAGGAGGACCTGGCCGACGGGCGGCTGATCCTGCTGCACGACCCGGCCGGGCACGAGGCCTGGCACGGGACCTTCCGCCTGGTGACGCTGGTCCGGGCGGAGCTCGAGCCGGAGATGGCCGCGGACCCGCTGCTGCCCGAGGTGTCCTGGTCCTGGCTGACGGGGGCGCTGGAGGCGCGGGGGCTGGCGTACGGGGAGGCGAGCGGCACGGTCACCCGGGCCTCCTCGCACTACTTCGGGGGCCTGTCGGCCCGGCGGCCGGCCACCCAGATCGAGATCAGGGCCTCCTGGACGCCGCGTGAGGGGGTGGGCGGGGTGCCGGACACCGCCGCCCACCTGGCGGCCTGGTGCGAGCTGCTGTGCCAGGTGGCGGGGCTGGAGCCGGTGCAGCCGGCGGACACGGCCGTGGTCTCCCTGCCACAGCGGCGCGGTCCGCACCACCCGTAGGAATCGGGCCGACCGGCCGAACAGCGTCGCCCGTCCGGGGTCTCCTCAGGAGGCCCCGGTCGGCGTTCACGGGGGCGGCGCGGGGGCCTCCGGGGCCCGTGGGGCCCGGGGTGATGCGCCACAACGACGCACTCCCTGAAGGGTTCTGATCACCCTTTGATCGATCGCGCGTCCGAATTGCCCGAATTGTTACTCACTAAATCGTGATCATTCCCTAAAGCCGGGCGGGTGGCGTGCCGAAGGAGTCAGTGACCATCCGCACGGTTCGCACCGGCTTCCTTCCCCGAGCCGGCCGTCCCGCCACTCCCCCCAGGAGGCCTGGTGTCCGTTCTTCTCGAGCAGCCCGCAAGCCTGGTCGCCTACCGCCCGAACAAGCCGACGGCCATGGTCGTCGTGGCCGACCCGCGCGTGCGTTCGACCGTGACCCGGCACCTCTGGGCCCTCGGCGTACGCGATGTGATCGAGGCGTCGTCCATCGCGGAGGCCCGCCCCCGCGTCGGCAACCCGCGCGACATCTGCGTGGCCGACGTCCACCTGCCCGACGGCTCCGGTCTCACGCTCCTGTCGGAGACCCGCGCCGCGGGCTGGCCCAACGGCCTGGCCCTGTCCGCCGCCGACGACATCGGCGCGGTCCGCAACGCCCTCGCGGGCGGCGTGAAGGGCTACGTCGTCACCGGTACGCGCACCAACATCGGGCTGCCCTCCCGGCCCGGCGCCGCTCCGATCGGGGCCGCCGCGGCCCGGATGCACCGCCGCCCCCCGGGTGCCCCGAGCCACCCGGGCGGCTACCGCGAGCTCTCCGGCCGTGAGGTCGAAGTGCTCCGCCTGGTCGCCGAGGGCCAGTCCAACAAGGCCATCGGCGTCTCGATGGGGCTCTCCGCCCTGACCGTGAAGTCCCACCTCGCCCGGATCGCCCGCAAGCTGGGCACCGGCGACCGCGCCGGCATGGTCGCGGTGGCCCTGCGCACGGGGATCATTCACTGACCCAGCCGTCCGCAAACGCCCGGGGGACACCGGGAAACGGACGTACGGCCACCGGGAAACGGCCGTACGAACACCTCGCGCCCGTCGACGGAACGTTCCGGCGACGGGCGCGGTGCATCCACGGATACCCTTGACAGGTGACAGACGCCCAAGAGACCGCAGCAGACGCGGCACTGCGCAACACCACCGGGGGCGGCCCCCCGGACGACGGCGAATCGTCCCCTGGGCTGCCCGTCCCCATCCCCCTGCTCGAACCGCGCGAGGGGATCCCTCCCGTGGTCGCCGACGAGAGCGCCCTGGCCGAGGTGATCGCGGCCTTCGCCGCGGGCACCGGACCGGTGGCCGTCGACGCCGAGCGCGCCTCCGGCTACCGCTACGGACAGCGGGCCTACCTGGTGCAGTTGCGCCGGGAGGGGGCCGGCTCGGCCCTCATCGACCCGGTCGGCTGCCCCGACCTCTCGGGGCTGGGCGAGGTGCTGGCCGGAACCGAGTGGATCCTGCACGCCGCCACCCAGGACCTGCCGTGCCTGCGGGAAATAGGCATGGTGCCGACCTCCCTCTTCGACACGGAGCTGGCCGGCCGGCTGGCCGGGTTCCCGCGGGTCGGGCTGGGCGCGATGGTCGAGAGCGTGCTCGGCTACGCCCTGGAGAAGGGGCACTCGGCCGTGGACTGGTCCACCCGCCCGCTGCCGGAGCCGTGGCTGCGCTACGCCGCGCTCGACGTGGAGCTGCTGGTGGACCTGCGGGACGCGCTCGAGAAGGAGCTGGACCGGCAGGGCAAGCTCGAGTGGGCCCGCCAGGAGTTCGACGCCATCGCCGCCGCCCCGCCCGCCCCGCCGCGCAAGGACCCCTGGCGCCGCACCTCCGGCATGCACAAGGTGCGCCGCCGCCGTCAGATGGCGGTGGTCCGGGAGCTGTGGACGGCCCGCGACCGGATCGCCCAGCGCCGCGACATCTCCCCCGGCAAGGTGCTCGGGGACGCCGCGATCGTGGAGGCCGCGCTGGCCCTGCCGGTGAACGTCCACGCGCTGGCCGCGCTGCCCGGGTACGGGCAGCGGATGGGCCGGCGCCAGCTGGACCAGTGGATGGCGGCCGTGGAGCGGGCCAGGGCCCTGCCGGACGCCGAGCTGCCGCAGCCGGGACAGACCCCCTCGGGCCCTCCCCCGCCGCGGTCCTGGGCCGAGAAGGACCCGGTGGCCGCGGCCCGTCTCTCGGCGGCCCGGGCGGCCGTCTCGGCGCTGGCCGAGCAGCTGCACCTGCCCCAGGAGAACCTGATCACCCCGGACACCGTCCGCCGGCTGTGCTGGGAGCCCCCGCAGCGGGTGGACGCCGACACCGTCGCCGAGACCCTGACCGGCCACGGCGCCCGCCCCTGGCAGGTCGAGCAGGTGACCCCGGGCCTGGTGACGGCCCTGGTGCAGGCCCAGGCCTGAGGTAGCGCCCCGTACGGCTCCCGAGAGCCCCCCGCCGTCCCGGCCGGGGGCTCTCGGCGTACCCGGGGGTAGTGCAGGGCCCGTCCAGCACCACTGGACGGGGGCGGCGGCCCGGGCCTGCGGCGGCCCATCATGAGCACGTCCTCACCGGGGCCGGGGTGTGACCTTCGCCGCTCCCGCGGCTGGGGGTGTCCACACCGGTTACTCGCAAGTAGCATGGCCGGGTGAGCGCGCGCTCAGTCGCCGCTCCGCGCAGCAGTGCCATCCCGCACCTGGAGGAGAGCCAACGTGCCTCGTACCGTCAGGGACGTCGTCTTCGTCGACGGCGTCCGCACCCCGTTCGGCAAGGCGGGCCCGAAGGGCATCTACCACGAGACCCGCGCCGACGACCTCGTCGTGAAGGCGATCCGGGAGCTGCTGCGCCGCAACCCGGACCTGGACCCCAAGAAGATCGACGAGGTCGCCATCGCCGCGACCACGCAGATCGGCGACCAGGGCCTGACCCTGGGCCGTACCGCGGGCATCCTTGCGGGCCTGCCCCAGTCGGTGCCGGGCTACTCCATCGACCGCATGTGCGCCGGCGCGCTGACCGCCGTGACCGCGGTCGCGGGCGGCGTGGCCTTCGGTGCGTACGACGTCGCCATCGCCGGCGGTGTCGAGCACATGGGCCGCCACCCCATGGGCGAGGGCGTGGACCCGAACCCGCGCTTCGTGTCGGAGAAGCTGGTCGACGAGTCCGCCCTCTTCATGGGCATGACGGCGGAGAACCTGCACGACCGCTACCCGACGATCACCAAGCAGCGCGCCGACGAGTACGCCGTGCGTTCGCAGGAGAAGGCCGCCAAGGCGTACGCCGACGGCAAGATCCAGCAGGACCTGGTGCCGATCTCGGTCCGCAACACGAACGAGGCCGCCGGCGAGACCGGCTGGGGCCTGGTCACCACCGACGAGCCGATGCGCCCGGGCACCACGCTCGAGAACCTGGCGAACCTGAAGACGCCGTTCCGTGTGCACGGCCGTGTCACCGCAGGCAACGCCGCGGGCCTGAACGACGGCGCCACCGCCTCGCTCATCGCCTCCGAGGACTTCGCCCGGGAGAACAACCTCCCGGTCAAGATGCGCCTGGTCTCCTACTCCTTCGCCGGTGTGGAGCCCGAGGTCATGGGCTACGGCCCGATCCCGGCCACCGAGAAGGCCCTGGCCCAGGCCGGCCTGACGATCGAGGACATCGGCCTCTTCGAGGTCAACGAGGCCTTCGCCGTCCAGGTGCTCGCCTTCCTCGAGCACTACGGCATCGCCGACGACGACGCCCGGGTCAACCAGTACGGCGGCGCGATCGCCTTCGGTCACCCGCTCGCCTCCTCCGGCGTCCGCCTGATGACGCAGCTGGCCCGCCAGTTCGAGGAGCAGCCGCACGTCCGCTACGGCCTGACCACCATGTGCGTCGGCTTCGGCATGGGCGCCACGGTCATCTGGGAGAACCCGAACTTCAACGCCGAGGGAGACTCCAAGTGAGCACCACCGCTGAGCTCCTGAAGGGCGCGGCCGAGCTGTTCCCGGACGAGGTCGTCACGTCCGCGCACGTCCGCCACCTGGACCTGCCGTTCGGCGCCGGGCGCTTCGCGCTCATCACGCTGGACAACGGCTTCGACCACACCAAGCCGACCACCTTCGGCCCGCAGTCCCTCGCCAACCTGAACGCGGCGATCGACCAGGTCGAGCAGGAGGCCACCGCCGGCTCCATCGTCGGTGCGGGCATCACCGGCAAGCCGTTCATCTTCGCGGTCGGCGCCGACCTCAAGGGCGTCGAGCTGCTGAAGAAGCACGACGAGGCGCTGGCCATCGGCAAGGGCGGCCACGACGTCTTCAAGCGCCTGGCCGCGCTGGCCGTCCCCACCTTCGCGTACTACAACGGCGCGGCGATGGGCGGCGGCGTCGAGGTCGGTCTGCACTGCAGCTACCGCACCGTCTCCAAGGCCATCCCGGCCTTCTCGCTGCCCGAGGTCTTCCTCGGCCTGGTTCCGGGCTGGGGCGGCTGCGCCATCCTCCCGAACCTGATCGGCGCCGAGCGCGCTGTCTCGGTCATCATCGAGAACTCGCTGAACCAGAACCGCCAGCTCAAGGGCAAGCAGGTCTTCGAGCTCGGCATCGCGGACGCGATCTTCGAGGGCGCGGACTTCCTGGAGCAGTCGCTCCTGTGGACCGCGAACGTCCTGAACGGCACCACCGAGGTCGTCCGCGAGGAGATCGACCGCGGCGAGGCCTGGGACGCGGCCGTCGCCAAGGGCCGCGCCATCGCCGACTCCAAGGTGCACGGCGCCGCGCCGGCCGCCTACCGCGCGCTGGACATCATCGCCGCCGCCAAGTCGGGCGACCTGCAGGCCGGCTTCGACGCCGAGGACACGGCCCTGGCCGACCTCATCATGGGCGGCGAGCTGCGCTCCGGCATCTACGCCTTCAACCTGGTCCAGAAGCGCGCCAAGCGCCCGGCCGGTGCCCCGGACAAGTCCCTGGCCCGTCCGGTCACCAAGGTCGGCGTGGTCGGCGCGGGTCTGATGGCCTCGCAGCTGGCGCTGCTCTTCCTGCGCCGCCTCGAGGTGCCGGTGGTCCTCACCGACATCGACCAGGAGCGCGTCGACAAGGGCGTGGGCTACGTCCACGCCGAGATCGACAAGCTGCTCGGCAAGGCCCGGATCAACCAGGACAAGGCCAACCGCCTCAAGGCCCTGGTCACCGGTGTCCTGGACAAGGCCGAGGGCTTCGCGGACGCGGACTTCATCATCGAGGCCGTGTTCGAGGAGATGTCCGTCAAGCAGAAGGTGTTCGCGGAGGTCGAGGCGGTCGCCCCGGCGCACGCGATCCTCGCCACCAACACCTCCTCGCTGTCGGTCTCGGAGATGGCCTCCAAGCTCCAGCACCCGGAGCGCGTGGTCGGCTTCCACTTCTTCAACCCGGTCGCCATCCTGCCGCTGCTGGAGATCGTCCGCGGCGAGCAGACCGACGACGCCTCGCTGGCCACCGCCTTCGGCGTGGCCAAGAAGCTGAAGAAGACCGCGGTCCTCACCAAGGACGCCCCGGCGTTCGTCGTGAACCGCATCCTGACCCGCTTCATGGGCGAGATCCAGAACGTCATCGACGAGGGCACCCCGGTCGTCACGGCGGAGAAGGCCATCGAGCCGCTCGGCCTGCCGATGTCCCCGCTGGTGCTGCTGGAGCTGGTCGGCCCGGCGATCGGTCTGCACGTCTCCGAGACCCTGAACCGCGCCTTCCCGGAGCGCTTCACCGTCTCCCCCAACCTGAAGGCGGTCGTCGAGGCCGGCAAGCGCGGCTTCTACGTCTACAAGGCGGAGAACGGCTTCAAGCCGGAGCTCGACCCCGAGGTCGCCGCCCTCCTCAAGCAGGGCGACAGCGTCCTGACCGAGGAGCAGGTCCGCGACCGCGTCCTGGACGCGGTGGCGCAGGAGATCGGCCTGATGCTGGAGGAGGGTGTCGTGGCCGAGGCCCAGGACATCGACCTCTGCCTGATCACCGGTGCGGGCTGGCCCTTCCACCTGGGCGGCATCACGCCGTACCTGGACCGCGAGGGCGTCTCGGAGCGCGTGAACGGCAAGAAGTTCCTGGCCCCGGGCCTGGCGAGCGTCCCGGCCTAAGCGCACACGCAGTACGGCGGCTGCCCGTCCGTGGAACCACCACGGACGGGCAGCCGTCTTTTCGTATGACAAGATCACGGCAGTACGTGCAGGGAACGCAAGGAGCAGGTCATGGAGCGGCGAGGCCCCCGCCTGTCGCGCCGCGCCCTGCTCCTGACCGGCGGCTCGGCGGCGGTCGCGGTCGGCGGCGGCCTGCTGGCCGGACGCCGCCTCACCGACCACGGCCCGGCGGCCGGCGGCCCCGAGCCGGTGGGCAGCTTCGACGCCGCCGCCACCCGCCAGGTCCTGGCCCCCACCCGGCTCGCCAACACCACCGTCGCCCAGTCCTTCGACTTCGACCCCGCCCGCGGGGACCTGTACGCCGTGCAGATCGTGCAGGGCGGTATGCGGCTGGCCGGCGACGGACGGCGGATCTCCGGGGACGAGCGGACCCTCCTCGGCGACCTGTGCGTCACCCGGCTGCCGGCCCGCGGCGGGCCCCCGGAGTACATGTACCTGCGCGGCTTCGGCCACGGCGTCTCGATGGGCGTGCAGCCCGGCCCGACCGGCGTGTGGCTGTGGACCGAGTCGGACGCGGACCCGAAGACCGGGTACGGGCGGGCCGTGACCCGGATCCCGTTCCGCCCGGGCGCCACCCTCGACAGCGACGACCCCTCGGTCCGGCACCACCGGCCGGTGCCGGGCTCCGTCGCGAACCAGCCGGTCTACGACGCCCACGGCGACCGGCTGATGGTCGCCTACCGCACCCCGGGCGAGGCCGGCCGGCAGTGGTACGCGGTCTACCGGGCCGCGGACTTCGCGGCCGGGCGGTACGAGGAGCTGTACGCGGTGCGCTCGGCCGGCCGGGCCGGCGAGACCTTCCAGGGCTGCACCCTGTACGGCGCGCACGTCTACCAGCTGACCGGCAACGAGTACACGGAGGACGACGGCGACAACCCGCCCGCCGAGGGCGGCAACGCCGTGCTCTCCGCCATCGACCTGCGCTCCGGCGAGGTCGCCGGCCGCGCCCCGGTGACCGCCGGCCGGGACCTGCCCTACCGCGAGCCGGAGGGCCTGGCGGTCCGCACCACTGACCGCCCCCGCCTCTGCGCCGGCTTCGCCACCGGCCCCTCCGGCGACCGCCGCCTGACCGTCCACTCCTTCGAACCGCTCTGAGCGGCCGGGCTCACGCCCCCGGCAGGGGCCGGCGGGCTGAGAGTTCGAGGGTGAGGTTGCCGGCCTTGGTGGCGTAGAGGTGGCAGACCGGTTCCAGGCCCAGGGCGTCGACCGGGCCGACCACGACGCCCTGGCGGGTGCGGTCGGAGACGGCGTCGGTGCGGGCGCTGCCGAGCCGGACCTCCTTGGCCACGCCGAGGAAGGACACGGACAGGAAGACGTCCCACAGGCCGTCGGTGAGCGGCCGGTGGCCGTCGGCGGTGGCCAGGTCGATCCGGGCCTCCCAGGAGGCCAGCCCCCGCTCGACCTTGGCGGCCGCCTTCAGCTTGGGCGGCGAGTCGAAGGCGAAGGTGCGGAAGCGCAGTTCGGCCCCGGTGCGCCGCTCCCGCAGCACCACCCGGGTGTGGGGCGCCTTGGTGGGCAGCTGCTCGAAGTAGCCGGTGCCGGAGAGCTGGAGGGTGGCCCCGGTCCAGACGGCCTTGGTGAGCTGGTGCTTGACCTTCAGCGTCGAGGTGACGTCGTACAGCTCGTCCGGCACGCCGATGGCGGGGTCCCGGAAGAAGGGGTAGGCCCGGTAGACCCGGCCGCCCTCGATGCGCTGCTCGGCCTTCTCCTTGTCCAGCTCGAAGGCGATCAGCCGGTCGGCCTCCGCGAAGCGGCCCAGCCGGATCAGCTCCAGCCGCACCGACAGCGGCCGGGGCAGCTTGGCGAAGAGCCCGGGGGTGGCGTACGCCTCCAGCAGCTCCCGGCACTCGGACATGACCTGCCAGCGCAGCTGGGCGTCGTCGCAGGAGCGGTAGGGCGCGCCGGTGGCCCGGCCCAGTTCCAGCTCGAAGTGGCGGGCCAGCACGTGGTCGCGGCCGGGTCCGGCCGGCACCCGCTCGGCGACCAGCGTGATGAGCTGCCGGGTGACGGCCATCCGGTCGGCCAGCGAGCCGCCGAAGCGGGAGGCGTTGACCCCGGCGACCCGCTTGGCCTGCTGTACGCAGACCTGGTCGGCCACGACCGAGACCTGGTCGGCGTAGAGGTAGGCCAGCGCGGTGAAGGCGGTCTCCTCGCCGAGCCGCCAGTCGGCGGGGAAGCGCAGGAAGCAGCGCTCGACGAAGCTGCGGCGGAACAGCTTGTCGGGGCTGAGCGACCAGTAGACGCGGGAGGCGAAGACGTCCGCGTCGGCCGTGTTGCGGACGAACATCGAGGTGCCGACCTTCTGCCCGTCCAGCCCGGCGACCTTGCCGAGCACGATGTCGGCGTCGTTCTGGTCGGCGGTGCTCACCAGCCGGCGCAGCGCCCCGGGGGCGAGCCGGTCGGTGCCGCTGAGGAAGAAGAGGTGGCGGCCGGCGGACTGCTCGATGCCGATGTTGCGGGCCTCGGCCGGGGTCTCCGACGGGGGCAGCACGGCGCACCGGACGAACTGCGGGTACTGCGCGGCCCACTGCTGGAGCAGTTCGCGGGAGCCGTCCTGCGAGCCCCGGTCGAAGGCCAGCACTTCCACGCGCAGCCCGTCCTCGGTCTGCGCCAGCACGGAGGCCAGGCAGTCGGCGAGCCCGGGCAGGGCGTTCGCCGCGTCGATGACGACGCTGACGTCGGGCTGGTCCTGGGGGTTCACGGGGCGGGTCACCACTCTTCGTCGCGTACGGGAGTCCGGTCCGGCGCGCGGCCGGGGGCCGGCGTCAGCCGGACAGGGATTCCGGCGGCCAGGGCAGCTGGCCGATGATCTTCGGCTGGCGCCAGGGCTGGTGGGCGGTGGTGCCGATGCCGTTCGGCCCGGGCGGGGTCAGCAGGCCCGGGGTGGCCGACAGGTCGCCCACGTAGACCACCACCCGCCCCTCGGCCACCTCGCCGGCGGGCGTCTGGAGGGAGTAGCGGAAGCCGTCGTACCCGAGGGCGCCGGGGGCTGCCTGGTAGGCGAGCAGCCCCTCGGGGGTGACGGCGACGCTGCCCGTGCGGGGCTGGCCGTGGCCGACCAGCACGGTGCCCGGGGGCACCCCCTGGCGCACGTCGAGCAGGGCGGGCAGGTGCGCCGCGTGCGGGGGGACGTTCAGCGCCCGGCCGGGCACGTGGAAGCCGCGGATCCGCACGCCGAGGTCGGCCAGCGGCTCGGTGCGCACCGGCTTGCGGGGCTCGACCCCGGGCACCCCGGCGGCGATCGCCGGGCGCAGCACGGGCTCCCGGGTGCCGGGCCGGATCCGGACCGTGAGCAGGGCGTTCTCGGTGGCGCCGGAGCCCGCCCGGACCCGGTAGACCTGCCGCTCGGGCAGGTACTCGCCGCCCTGGACGGCCAGCACCTCGGCGGCTTCGGCGAAGCCGAAGGGGCGTACGTCGAGGTAGCCGTAGGCGTGCCGGGCGCCGGGGGCGGCCTGGACGGACAGGGCCAGCCGCAGGGTCTGGCCGGGGGCGACGGCGGCGCTGGGGTGCGTCTCGCTGTAGACCGCGGCGCGGGCGGAGTTCTCCGGCCGGCCCGGTTCGGCGACCTTGACGACGGTGAGCAGGTGGGTCACTTCATCACTCCCGGCTTGGCGACCCCGGGGCCGCTGGGCGCGAGGACGGCCCCGGCCACCCGGGCCTTGGCGTCCTCGGTGGGCGGCGAGACCCGCTCCTTGGCCCGCTGGTCGGAGACGGCGACGGAGACCCAGCCCATCTCCTCGGCGGTGAACTCGGTCCGCTCCAGGCCGGTGACCTGGTGGGCCGGGATCAGCCCCTGGTCGCGCATGGCGCGGGCGACGAACCGGGCGAACTCGGTGCAGCCCTCGGCCCGGCAGTGCGTGTCGTCCCAGCCCTTGATGTTGGCGAGCGGGTTCTCGTACTGCCTGAGGTGGGTGAAGAGGTCCCGGCTGGCGTCGGGGCCGAGGTCCTGCCACCACTCCAGGCTCTGGGCGTAGAGGTCGATCAGCGGGGCGGAGGTCTCGGCGGCGACCTCGCGCATCGCCATCGGGTAGGTGGTGATGTAGCGGATGAGGTTGTCGTGCTTGTCGAACTTCCGCCGCTCGTGGGTCATCACCAGGACCGGGTGCGCCTGGTGCTCCCGGGTCATCTCGACCATGGTGCGCAGGTACAGCTGGTAGTCGGCGTGCGGGCCGGCGTACAGGCCCTTGCCGGGCTTGTAGTCGACCTGGCCGAAGGTGATGACGACGTAGTCGCCGGGGCTGACGTTGTCGAGGATCCACTGGAAGCGGCCGCGGTTGAAGAAGCTCATCGAACTCGCCCCGGCCCGGGCGCAGTTGACGACCTCCACGTCGGGGGTGAAGAACAGCTGGAGCATCTGCCCCCAGCCCGCCATCGGCAGGTAGTCCACCCCGCGGGTGATCACCGTGGAGTCGCCCGCGAGGAAGATCCGCCGTCGCGGACCGCCGTGCCCCTGCATCGCCGTCATCGCGCTCAGATCCCTTCGGCGCCCTCGTCGAGATTGGCGAACGCCTCCGCGAGGTCGCCCTCGGGGACGGCGACCGTCTTGAACGGGTCCTGCCGGCGGACGTCGATGACGTGGCCGGTGAGCTGCGAGATCAGCACGTCGACGGAGGTGCGGGCGACCGACTCGGAGGTGAGCAGCGAGTCGGCGGGCTCGTCGCCGAAGGCCTTGGTGCGCATCGGGGTGCGGGTGCGCTCGGGGTTGACGCAGTTGACGCGGATGCCGTCGACGGCCCACTCGTCGGCCAGCGCCTGGGTCAGGTTGACCGTGGCGGCCTTGGCGGAGGAGTAGAGGCTGTAGCCGGCCCGGCCGCGGGTGTAGCTGCTGGAGGTGTAGAGCAGCAGCTGGCCGCGGGTCTTGGCGAGGTACTGGTGCGAGGCGCGGGCGATGTGCACCGGGGCGAGGTAGTTGACCAGGGTGGCGCTCTCGATGGTCGCGCTGTCGGTCTCGGCGAGCTTGCCGGTGCGCAGCACGCCGGCGGTGTTGACCACGTAGTCGATCCGGCCGGCCTGCTCGTAGGCCTCGGCCAGCGCCTTCTCGACGTGGGCGGGGTCCTCGACGAAGGTGCCGGTGCCGGAGCGGCTGAAGCGGAAGACGGTGGCGCCGTAGGACTCGGCGAAGTCCGATATGTCGGCGCCGATGCCGTAGCTGGCACCGAAGACCACGAAGGCCTTGCCTTCGAGGGCGGCGCGGTAGGTGGCGTCGTCGCCGTGCTCGGGGGCGGCCTGGTGGGCGAGCTGGAAGAACTTGTCCGCGATGAAGATGTCCACCGGGTGGGTGACCTTCATGTTGTGCTCTTCGCCCTCGACCACGTGCACGGGCACGTCGGGGAGGTAGCGCAGCACGACGGAGCAGTCGTCGGTGGCCTCGAAGTTCGGGTCGCCGGCGGCCACCGCGTAGGCGCGGCGGATGGTGGACAGCAGGAAGGCCTGCGGGGTCTGCCCGCGGCGCAGCCGGGAGCGGTCCGGGATGTCCGTGATGAACTCGCCGTCCTCGCCGTGGGTGCGGGTGACGATGATGGTGTCGGCGGACGGGATGGCCACGTCCACGGCCTCGTACTTGTCGAGGGCCGCCACGCAGTCGTCGATGACCCGGCGGGAGAGCAGCGGGCGGACCGCGTCGTGGAAGAGCACCTTGGGGTCGGGCTCGCCCGCGTCGAGGGAGGCGCCGATGGTGTCGATGGCCCGGCAGGTGGTCTCGTTGCGGGTGGAGCCGCCGCCGATGACCTTGCTGACCTTGCGCAGGCCGGCCGCGGCGACGATCTTCTCGACCTCGGCGACGTACTCCGGGTGCATGACGACCATCACCTCGTCGACCGAGGCGGCCTCCTCGAACACCGCGAGGGTGTGCTCGAGGATGGTCCGGCCGGCGATCTTGACGAGCTGCTTCGGGATGGCGAGACCGACCCTTTGACCGGTACCTCCGGCGAGAACGACGGCGATCGTACGGGCACTTCGGGACAAGTCGACTCCTCGAACGGACTGACGGGGGAGGTGGGCACCGGCGCGGGCCCGGGCAGTGCTGCCGCCCCGGGGGCTAGAAGTACTGCTGCATCGAGTTCTGGGGCTGCCTGACCATGCGGATCGGCATGGTGGCGTCGTGGACGACGGCCTGGCCGCGGGTGAACGGGTTGGCCAGGATGGGCTCGGCCACGTCGCCGGGCGGGAACTTGGTGCTCGCCTTGGCGAAGAGCGCGTTGACCGCGTCGTTGAAGCGGACCATCGAGTCGCCGTCGCCCAGCAGGTAGCGCTTGAGGATGGTGCGGTGGTCGGCCAGCCGGTCCATGCCCGCGGTACGGGCCGCCTCCACGCCCACGCCCAGCTCCTGGCAGGAGGGGCCCAGGATGTAGGCGGCCGAGGCGGCCGGGTTGAGCTGCTTGAACAGCTCGGGGTCCATGTCGGAGGGGTTGCAGACCACGTACGGCTTCTCGCTCTGCACGAAGTCCGAGACGACGCTGGAGATGTCGCTGATCATCATGTCGGACTCGTTGTAGCAGCTGTACAGCGACGGGAGCTGGCCGGTGACGACCTGGTGGCGGTCGTGGCCGCGGGAGCTCCAGAAGGTGTCGTGCCAGTCGGCGTTCAGCTGCTCCCAGGACTCCTTCGGCGGCTTGGCCAGGGCCGCGCGGTCCTTGTCCCAGATGCCGTAGACACCGACCACGGTCCAGGCCTTGAGCTTGCCCATCCGGCCCTCGAGCTCGCGCAGCCGCTTGTCGCCCTGGGCCAGCGCCTTGGCGGCGTTCGCCCCGGCCTGCTTGTCGCGGCGGGCGTTGTCGGCCTCGAGCATCGCGATGATGCGGCGGTGGGCGCGGGTGGCCTGGACGGAGCGCTTGCCGGTGAGCGGGTGCGGCTTGTAGATGACGCGGACCGGCCGCTCGGAATTGAGCAGCATCCGGATCATCTTCTCGCCCATGAGGACGAGGGAGGTGTGGTACGGGTCGGCGGTCCAGCCCTCCCAGGTGGGCGCGTACATGATGGTGGTCATGTGGCTCTGGGGGCGGGGGGCGACGGTCTCGACGGCGCTGAGCTGCGGGCGGCCGACCCGGACCAGGTCGGCGGCGGGGATGGTGCCGCGCAGGCGCTGGTAGCGGTCGTCGCCGGCCTCGCCGGCGGTCCAGATCTCGTCGTAGACCTTGCTGACGCGGTTGGAGCTGGCGAGCTTGTCGCTGTCGCCGTGGCCGATGAAGACGTGCTTGGCCTCGGCGATGCGGAGCATGTGGACGTTCTTGCCGGCGTTGGCCGGGTAGAGGACGACCCGGGCCTCGGGCAGCTCCAGCAGCGAGAGGTCGTCGGCCTTGGGTATGCAGACCACCGGCAGCGGGGTGTACGCCAGGAAGCGCAGGGTGGTGACCTCGCGGAGCACGATCAGCGGGCGGCGGCCGAGCCGGGCGAGGGTGTCCAGCCACATGTTGACCTGGTACGCGGAGTCGCGCGCGCCGGCCGCGTAGCTGAAGTAGAGGACGACCTCGGGCTGGTACTTGGCGACCTGCTGGTTGAGGATCTTGAAGGTGCGCTCGTGGCTGGGGACCCGGCGGCACTGGCTCACGGTGGGCAGCAGCATCAGCATGCCGACGATCGCGAGGGTGACGGCCACCGCGACGCCGAGCACGCCGAAGCCGATGACCTTCGTGTACTGCGAGGCGAGCGCGCCGACGATGACGGCCGTGTCCAGGTACAGGAGCTTGCGCTCGTGGCTCTTGAACGCGATCGGCGAGGGCGGCTCGGGCATGTTCAGCTTGCTCAGGTCCAGGTTGCGCACCCGGACCGGCAGCGCGCGGCGGCGCTTGATGAACATGCACAGGAACGTGTAGAGGAGCCGCAGCGAGTGCACGGCGACGAAGCCGAGGAAGACGACGATGAAGGCGTCCCCGTCGGTGCCGGCCAGGTCCCGCAGCATCACCAGCACGGCGAGCTCGCGCACCAGGACGCGGATCGACAGGCCCCACTTGAGCTTGCCGAGGAACTTGATGAGGTCCGGCTCGTGCTTGTGGAGGTGGACGTCGGAGGCGTAACTCACGGTAAGGGCCGCGGTGAAGACCCAGAAGTGCCCGAGCACCGCCGAGACCAGCATGCCCAGGTAACTGCCCAACAGGAGGAGAAGGACAAGGACGTTCTTGTCCTTGCTGATCTCCGCATGGCGGATCAGCGCGGCGATCACTGTCGTCCTCTTCTCTCATCGGCCCGTGCGTACGCCAGGTGACGGAGGTGGAGGGGGAACGGCTGAGGCCACTTCAACAGGGTGGAATCCAGCCCGCGGTGACAGTCCAGCTGAGTTCCCCGCGTCGACTTTCAGTCTTCACCTCAGCTTTACCTGGAGTGAGGATAGTACCCGCCTCAAGGTCACGGATAAGTAACCGGTGTGAAAAATGGAGCGCCCTGGCCCGCTTGCCCGGTGCGCCCAGTCCGGCCCCTTTCAGTCACCCGCGGACTGCCAGACACCGAAGTCCAGGGCCTGGCCGGGAATCTGCCGACTGACCGAAAGGCGGGCATCCGGCCCCATTGTGGCAATGATCACGCGGCCGGTCCGATCGCGGACGACCGCCGGGGGCACGACAGTTCGCTGCGCCGTCGAGGACCACCACACGCCCGACTCCGGGGTGCCGTCCACGTACGTGCCGATGGCGCAGCGGCCGTCCGCGTCGGCCGCGGCCAGCACCGTGCAGCTCCAACCCCCCACCGGAACGCCCGAGGTTCCGGTGATACGCCCGGTAACACCCGGCGCGTTCAGGCCGACCGGGCCCGGCGCGCCCCGGCGCCACTCGCACGGCTCGCCGGTCTCCGCGTACCGGAAGCGCAGCGCCCCGCTCTCGGGGGCGGCGGCCAGCGAGCCGGGGGCCGCGTGCACGGCCGGCCCGCCGTCCTCGGCCCAGGTGCCGTCCGGCCCGCCGCGGTGCCAGCGGGCCGTACCGGGCCGGTCCCGCAGCCGGGCGTAGAGCTCCACCCCGCCGTCCGGCAGGGCCAGGGCGGCCAGGTCCTCGGCGGTACGGGTGCCGCGCAGCAGCGTCCAGCCGGACCAGGAGCCGTTCTCCCGCTCGTAGCAGTGGTTGAGGGTGTGCAGGTCGTTGCGGACGAACAGGTGCAGGGTGCCGGCCCGGTCGCAGACCGCCGCGGGCAGGCCGACGTACTTGCCCCGCTCGGGTTCGGAGCGGTGCGGGTTGTTCTTGGTGTGCCAGGGGCCGAGCGGCCGCCCGCTCTGGTACTGGAGGGCGCAGACCACCTCGGTGCTCCAGTCCGCGCCCTGGGCGAGGCGGCGCAGCCCGAGCAGCCGGACGTACCCGTCGGGGCCCTGGACCACGGTCAGCGCGGGCAGGAGGCCCGGTACCTGGAGCAGTTCCGGCCCGCCGAAGGCGCCGTCGGGGCCCTCGGTCCAGCGCACCACCGCGCCGGGCACCGGCAGATAGGCCGTCAGCCGGCCGTCGGTGCCGCGCACCAGCCAGTCACGGGGGGCCGGGTAGCGCGGGCGGGAGGACGCGGGCCGGCCGGCCGGGGCCTCGATCACCCGGCAGTCGGTGAACACCGGGCGGCCGGTCTCGCGCTGGTACTGCGCGACCGCGTCCAGCAGGGCCAGCACCAGTGCGGACTCGCGCTGCCCGGCGGGCTCCCCGTCCCGGCCGGCCAGCGGATCCTGCGTCAGGACCCGCGCCGGCTGTACGGCGTACAACTCCCGCAGCAGCGCCTCGGTCAGCCGCTCCCCCACGGGCTGCCGGGGGGCTCCCTCGACGGGGGTGCCCCGGCCGGCGGCCCCGGCGGCGGCCCGGGCGAACTCCGCCTGCCCCTGCGGGTCCCCGGGCTCCGGGCAGACCACGCTCACCCGGGCCGGTCCGGCCGCCTCCGCCAACAGGACGGCCGCCGCCCCCGGGTCGGTGGCCACCAGCAGCAGCCGGGCCGCCGGCAGGGCCCCCGTCGCCCGGTCGACCTGCGGATCCGCGCCCCGACGCCCCTCAGTACGACGGTCGACCGAGCGCATCATGCCCCTCCACGTTCCCTCTCCCGACACCACGGGTTCGCCGTCCGGCGCCCGCGAGCACGATAAGGGCACTCCCGTTCGACGTGCACGTTTGCCTATAGTTCTCGGGTATCGCTCCACTGCCGCAGCGCGCAGACCCCCGCCTCCGCTGCCGAAGCGACCGACCGCCCGGTCCCCCGCGAAGGTGGCGGTCACTCCACACGACCGATCACCGGGATCGAAGGACACCTTTGGCATGACTCAGGCAACCGAAGCACCGCCGCGCTCCCGCAGGGCTCCCCGTCGGCGCGGGGGCGGCCGGGCGGGCAAGATCATCCTGCTGGTGCTGCTGGCGCTGGTGCTGCTGCTCGGCGGCGGGCTGTGGTGGATGTACGCCCACCTCAACGGCAACATCGACAGCGTCGACCTCGACAAGGCGCTCGGCGACAACCGGCCCAAGAAGGTCGTGGCGGGCGCGCAGAACGTCCTGGTCCTGGGTTCCGACTCGCGCAGCGGCGCCAACGGCGACCTCGACCACGGCGACGTCAGCGGCGCCCGCTCCGACACCACGATGCTGGTGCACATACCCGAGGGCCGCGCCAAGGCGACCGCGGTGAGCATCCCCCGCGACACCCTGGTGACCCGGCCCGAGTGCCGGACCAAGAGCGGCGACACGGTCCCGGCCAAGAAGCGCGTCATGTTCAACGAGCTCTACTCGGTGGGCGGACCGGCCTGTGTGGTCAAGGCCGTCGAGACGATGTCCGGCGTCCGCGTCGACCACTTCGTCGAGATCGACTTCGCGGGCTTCAAGGGCCTGGTCGACGCCCTGGGCGGGGTGACGGTCACCACCAAGGAGCGGATCCACGACTCCAAGGGCGGCTTCACCCTGGAGCCCGGCACCCACAAGCTCGACGGCACCGACTCGCTCAAGTTCGTCCGTACCCGCTACGGCCACGGCGACGGCAGCGACCTGGGCCGCATCGGCCTCCAGCAGCAGTTCATGCTCTCGATGCTGACCGAGATCAAGAAGCAGGACGTCTTCGGCAGCCCGACCCGGCTCTACAAGCTCGCCGACGCCGGCACCAAGTCGCTCACCACCGACTCGGACCTGGCCTCCCTCACCGCCCTCGCCGACTTCGCCAAGAGCATGAAGGGCGTGGACGCGGACACGATGGAGACCATCATGCTGCCGGTGGCCTACGACCAGATCGACCCGAACCGCGTGGTGGTCGCCGAGCCCCAGGCCACCGACCTGTGGACCGCGGTCCGCGAGGACAAGAAGATCCCCGCCGCCGCCAAGAAGTCCCCCGCCAGCGGCGGCTGACCGTTCCCGGGGCCGGCCGTCGGCCGGCCCCGGTCGCGCCGGTCAGGCGCGGTCGCGCCCCGGCCCGGCGGCCAGCCGGCTGTGCGAGCGGCCGTAGGCGAAGTACACGACGAAGCCGATCACCATCCAGATGCCGAACCGCAGCCAGGTCTCCGCCGGCAGGTTGAGCATCAGCCACACCGAGGCCGCGATGGAGAGCACCGGCACCACCGGCACCCAGGGGGTGCGGAAGGCCCGGGGCAGGTCCGGCCGGGTGCGGCGCAGGATGATGACGCCGAGGGCCACCACCACGAAGGCGAAGAGGGTGCCGATGTTCACCAGCGTCGCCAGCTCGTTGATGGAGGTGAAGCCGGCCACGATCGCGATGATCACGCCCAGCAGGATGGTCGGCCGGTACGGCGTGCGGAACTTCGGGTGCGTGACGGAGAAGAACCGCGGCAGCAGCCCGTCCCGGCTCATCGCGAAGAACACCCGGGTCTGGCCCAGCAGCAGGATCATGCAGACCGTGGTCAGGCCCACCGCCGCACCGAAGCTGATGACCCCCGCGTAGAAGGGGTGGCCGGCCGCCTTGAAGGCGTCGGCCAGCGGGGCGCTCACCGACAGCTCGGTGTAGTGCTCCATGCCGGTCACCACGATCGACACGGCGACGTAGAGCACGGTGCAGATCACCAGCGAGCCCAGGATGCCCCGGGGCATGTCCCGCTGCGGGTTGCGGGTCTCCTCGGCGGCGGTGGCCACCACGTCGAAGCCGATGAAGGCGAAGAACACCACGGACGCGGCCGTGAAGATGCCCATCACGCCGAAGTTGGTGGGGGCGTAGCCGAACATCAGCTGGACCAGCGGGGCGTCCAGGCCCCCGCCGGAGGGCTGCTCCACCGCCTTGGGGATGAAGGGCGAGTAGTTGTCCGACTTGATGAAGAACAGCCCCGCGACGATGACGATGAGCACCACCGCCACCTTGATGGCCACCACCACCGACGTGACCCGGGCCGAGAGCTTCATGCCGACCACCAGGATCGCGGTCAGCAGCAGCACCAGCACGAAGGCCAGCAGGTCGAAGGTGCCCCCGGCGACGTCGGGGCCCTCCAGCGCGGCGGGCAGGTGCCAACCGGCGTTGTCCATCAGGGAGCGGACGTACCCCGACCAGCCGACCGCGACCACCGCGGTCCCCAGGGCGAACTCGAGGACCAGGTCCCAGCCGATGATCCAGGCCGGCAGCTCGCCGAGCGAGGCGTACGAGAACGTGTACGCCGAGCCCGCCACCGGGACGGTCGAGGCGAACTCCGCGTAGCAGAGCGCCGCCAGCCCGCAGGCGACGCCCGCCGCGACGAACGCGAGGGCGGTGGCCGGGCCCGCGACCTCCTTGGCCACCTTGCCGGTCAGGACGAAGATGCCGGTGCCGATGATCACACCGACGCCGAAGACCGTCAGGTCCCAGGCCGAGAGCGATTTGCGGAGCTGGTGCTCCGGCTCCTCCGTGTCCCGGATGGACTGTTCGACCGTCTTCGTCCGCAATACTCCACCGGAACCCGGTCCCGTGCCTTGCTGCGTGCTCACCGTCGTACCTCCACGCACTCGTCGTGAGGGCCATGCTCGGGGCCGCGGCAGCCCGAGCCCGGCTCCGTACGGGTGTGTCATGAGAATGGGCCGGCCGGACCACCCATTAAGGGTGGTCCGGCCGGCCCTGGCAAGGGTGCCCGCCCCGCCGCTAGTCGGCCGCGGCCTCCACGGAGGCGCTGTCGAAGCGGCTGTCCAGCTTGGCGACCAGGCCGGTGACCTGCCGGGCGATGTCCGGGGCGGTCAGCCCGATCTCGGCCAGGATCTCCGGCCGGGAGGCGTGGTCGAGGAAGCGCGGCGGGATGCCGAAGTCGCGCAGCGGGATGTCCACGCCGGCGTCGCGCAGCGCCTGGGCGACCGCGGAGCCGACGCCGCCGACGCGGCTGTTGTCCTCGACGGTGACGACGACCCGGTGCCGCTCGGCGAGCGGGGCCATGGCCTCGTCCACCGGCTTGACCCAGCGGGGGTCGACGACGGTGGCGGAGATGCCCTGCGCGTCGAGCAGGTCCGCGATCTCCAGGCACATCGGGGCCAGCGCGCCGACCGAGACGATCAGCACGTCCGGCCGGGTGACCTCGGGGGCGGGGGTGCGCAGCAGGTCCATGCCGCCGACCCGGCCCACGGCGGGCACCGCGGGGCCGACCGCGCCCTTGGAGAAGCGCACCACGGTGGGGGCGTCGGTGACCTCGACGGCCTCCCGCAGCTGGGCGCGGACCTGGTCGGCGTCGCGCGGGGCGGCGAGCCGCAGGCCCGGTACGACCTGCAGGATCGACATGTCCCACATGCCGTTGTGGGAGGCGCCGTCGGTGCCGGTGACGCCGGCCCGGTCCAGCACGAAGGTCACGCCGCACTTGTGCAGGGCGACGTCCATCAGGACCTGGTCGAAGGCCCGGTTGAGGAAGGTGGCGTACACCGCGAAGACCGGGTGCAGGCCGCCGGTGGCCAGGCCGGCCGCGGAGACCGCGCCGTGCTGCTCCGCGATGCCGACGTCGTAGACGCGCTTGGGGAAGGCCTTGGCGAACTTGTCCAGGCCCACGGGCTGGAGCATGGCGGCCGTGATGGCCACGATGTCCTCGCGCTCCTGGCCGAGGGCGACCATCTCCTCGCCGAAGACGGAGGTCCAGTCGGCGCCCGAGGAGGCGATCGGCAGGCCGGTGTCCGGGTGGATCTTGCCGACGGCGTGGAAGCGGTCGGCCTCGTCCTGGAGGGCGGGCTGGTAGCCGCGGCCCTTCTCGGTGAGGCAGTGCACGATGACCGGGCCGCCGAACCGCTTGGCCTTGGTGAGCGCGGACTCCAGGGCCTCGATGTCGTGGCCGTCGATCGGGCCGACGTACTTCAGGCCGAGGTCCTCGAACATGCCCTGGGGGGCGATGAAGTCCTTGAGGCCCTTCTTGGCGCCGTGCAGGGTCTCGTAGAGCGGCTTGCCCACGACCGGGGTGCGTTCCAGGAGGTCCTTGCCGCGGGCCAGGAAGCGCTCGTAGCCGTCGGTGGTGCGCAGGGTGGCGAGGTGGTTGGCCAGGCCGCCGATGGTGGGCGCGTAGGAGCGCTCGTTGTCGTTGACGACGATGACCAGCGGGCGGTCCTTGGCATCGGCGATGTTGTTCAGCGCCTCCCAGGCCATGCCGCCGGTCAGGGCGCCGTCGCCGATGACCGCGACGACGTGGTCCTCGCGGCCCAGGACCTCGTTGGCCTTGGCCAGGCCGTCGGCCCAGCCCAGGACGGTCGAGGCGTGGGAGTTCTCGATGACGTCGTGCTCGGACTCGGCCTGGGAGGGGTAGCCGGAGAGGCCGCCCTTCATCTTCAGCTTCGAGAAGTCCTGGCGCCCGGTGAGCAGCTTGTGGACGTACGACTGGTGACCGGTGTCCCAGAGGACCTTGTCCTTCGGGGACTCGAAGACGCGGTGCAGGGCGATCGTCAGTTCGACCACGCCGAGGTTGGGGCCCAGGTGCCCGCCGGTCTTGGAGACCGCTTCGACGAGGAAGGACCTGATCTCCGCGGCCAGCTGGTCCAGCTGCTCCGGGCTGAGCCGGTCCAGGTCTCGCGGTCCCGTGATGCGGGTCAGCAGCACCCGTGCCTCCTTGCAGTTGCTTGCTGGTCTGACGAGTCTAATGTTCCACGCCGAAGTGCCCGGTACCGCGTCCGCGGTACCGGGCACTCGTTCGACGCAGGGTTCCGGCCACCGGGGGTCCCGGCGGCCGGCCGCTAGGCGCGGCCCGCGGTCTTCTGCGTCTTGCGCGTGACGGAGTCGATCACGACGGTGGCCAGCAGCACCGCGCCGGTGATCATGTACTGGATCGGGGTGGCGATCCCCTCCAGGGCGAGACCGTACTGGATGGAGGTGATGACCATGACGCCGAGGAGGGCGTTCCAGGTCCGGCCCCGGCCACCGAAGAGGCTGGTGCCGCCGATGACGGCCGCCGCGATCACGTTCATCAGCAGGTCGCCGGAGCCCGCGCTCTGGTTCGCCGCCGCGATCTTGGAGGCCCAGAAGAGGCCGCCGACGGCCGCGAAGGTGCCCGCGATGGCGAAGACCGTGATCCGGACCGCCGTGACGTTGATACCGGCCCGGCGGGAGGCCTCGACGCTGCCGCCGAGGGCGAAGACCTTGCGGCCGAAGGCGGTGCGGCGCAGCACGAAGTCCGTGCCGACCAGGACGACCAGGAAGAGCAGCAGCGCCAGCGGCAGGCCCTTGTACTGGTTGAAGACGGCCGCCGCGCCCAGCGCGACCACGGCGAGCAGCACGGTGCGCACCACGATCTCGCTGACCGGCCGGGCCGGCACGCCGGCCGCGGCCCGGCGGCGGGCGTCGAAGAAGGCGCTGAGGAAGTACACCGCGACCGCGAGCACGGCGAGGCCGTAGGCGGCCGCCACGTCGGTGAAGTAGTACGTGGTGAGCTTGCCGACCACGCCCTCGGAGTCGAGGTTGATGGTGCCGTTGCTGCCCAGGATCTGGAGCATGAAGCCGGACCAGAAGAGCAGGCCGGACAGGGTCACCGCGAAGGCGGGGGCGCCGATCTTGGCGAAGAAGAACCCGTGCAGGGCGCCGATGGCCGCGCCGCCCGCTATCGCGGCGAGCACGGCGAGCCACTCGTTGACACCGTGGGTGACGGCGAGCACGGCGACGATCGCGCCGGAGACGCCGCTGACGGAGCCGACGGACAGGTCGATCTCGCCGAGCAGCAGCACGAAGATGATGCCGACGGCCATCATGCCGGTGGCGACCATCGTGACGGCGATGTTGCTCAGGTTCTCGGCCGAGAGGAAGTTCTCGTTGAGGCTCTGGAAGATCGCGCAGATGACGATCAGGCCGACGATCACGGGCAGCGAGCCCAGGTCTCCGGCGCGCATCCGGCGCTTGAACTCGCCGAGGTAGCCGGCGAGGCCCTGCTCGCGGACGAGCAGTCGCGGGTCGACGGCGGGCACCGCCTCGGCGGCCACCTCGTCGGCGGCGGTCTTGGGGCCGGGTACCTCGGCATCCAGGGCGGGCTGGTGTTCGGTGCTCACTTGCGAGCCTCCCCGGTGCGCGCCGCACGGCGGGTCACGGCGTTGTCCGTGGCTCCCGTGATGGCGGAGATGATCTCTTCCTGCGAGGTGTCGGCGACCGTGAAGACGCCGTTGTTGCGCCCGAGGCGCAGCACGGCGACCTTGTCGGCCACGGCCTTCACGTCGGCCATGTTGTGGCTGATGAGGATGACCGCGTGACCGCGCTCGCGCAGCCGCTCGACGAGGTCGAGGACCTGGGCGGTCTGCTCGACGCCGAGGGCGGCGGTGGGCTCGTCGAGGATGACGAGCTTGGGCTCGCCCAGCATGGAGCGGGCGATCGCCACGGTCTGGCGCTGGCCGCCGGAGAGCGAGGCGATCGGGATCCGCACGCTGGGGATCCGGATGGACAGGGTGGTCAGGAGCTCGCGGGCGCGGCGCTCCATCTCCACCTCGTCCAGGACTCCGCGGCGGCGCAGTTCGCGGCCGAGGAAGAGGTTGCCGACGACGTCGATGTTGTCGCACAGCGCGAGGTCCTGGTAGACCGTGGCGATGCCCAGGCTCTGGGCGTCGTGGGGCCGGTTGACCTGTACCGGGCGGCCCTCCCACTCGATGACCCCGTCATCGATGGGGTGCACCCCGGCGATCGTCTTGACCAGCGTGGACTTGCCGGCGCCGTTGTCGCCGACGAGGGCGACCACCTCGCCGGAGTGGATCTCGAGGTCTACGTCGGTGAGCGCCTGGACGGCACCGAACCGCTTCGAGACGCCTCGCAACGCCAGCACGGGCGCAGCGGACACATGAACCATCTCCTTCGCCGCCTGACCGGCGGGGATGTCGTACAGAAGAGCTGGGGTGGGATGGCGGATCGTTTCTGCCCGGCGCCCCGCCGGTGGCGGGATGAATGGGGCGGGGCACCGGGCAGGATCCAGGTCCTGACCAGGCCTTCTCGGCCTGGTCAGGCGGGGGCCTCGAGGGCCGGGGCCTACTTCAGGCCGAGCTTGGCGCAGGCGTCGGCGTACTTGCCGGCGCAGATCTCCGCGACGGTGTAGACACCGTCCTTGACCACAGTGTCCTTGATGTTGTCCTTGGTCAGCGACACGACGGGCACCAGGACGGACGGGACGGCCTTGGTGGTGGGGCTGTCGACGGTGGACTTCGCCACGGAGTCGAGCTTCTCGCCCTTGGCCAGGGCCACCGCCATCTCGGCGGCCGCGGTGGCCTCCGGGGCGTACGGCTTGTAGACGCTCATGAACTGGTCGCCCGCCACGATCCGCTGCACGCCGGCGAGTTCGGCGTCCTGGCCGGTGACCGGGGGCAGCGGGTTGACGCCCGCGGACTTCAGGGCGGTGATGATGCCGCCCGCCATGCCGTCGTTGGCGGAGTAGACGCCGACGATCTTGTCCTTGCCCAGCGCGGAGATCGCCGCCTCCATGTTGGCGTTGGCGTTCTCCGGCTTCCACTCCTTGGTGTCGTACTCCTTGCCGACGGTCACCTTGCCGTCGAGCTCGGAGTGCGCACCCTTCTTGAAGAGGGCGGCGTTGGGGTCGGTGACCGAGCCGTTCATCATCACGATGTCACCGGACTTGGCCTTGTCGCCCAGGGCCTCGAGCAGGGCCTTGCCCTGGACCTTGCCGACCTCTTCGTTGTCGAAGGAGGTGTAGGCGTCGATCGGGCCCTCGGCCAGGCGGTCGTAGGCCACGACCGGGATGCCGGCGTCCTTGGCCTTCTTGATCGAGCCGGCGATGGCCTTGGAGTCCACCGCGTCGACGATCAGCACGTTCACCTTGTTGGTGATCATGGTGTCGACCTGGGAGTTCTGCGTGGTGGCGTCCTGCTTGGCGTTGGCGTACACCACCTTGCCCTTGCCGCCGGTCAGTTCCTTGACCTTGGCCTCGATCAGCGGCTGGTCGAACTTCTCGTAGCGGGCGGTCTGGTTCTCGGGCAGGAGCAGGCCGACCGTGATGGCGTCGCCCTTGACGGCGGAGCCGCTCGGCTTGGTCTTGTCGCCGGACTCCTTGGCGCTGCCACAGGCGGCGAGGGACACGGCCATCGCGCTGGCGGCTACGGCGAACGCGGCACGGCGGAAACGCGTGTTCATCTTGTGAAACCTCCCTGACGAGGCCGCGTCCTTGCGGCCGAGGTGTGACGTGAGTCAACTCGGCCGCAAGGTTGTCGTCAAGGAGTGAAGACTTAACGAGATGACAACGGTGCCATTCGTTATCTAGCTGAAGACACGGCCACCCGGCCCAGTGCAGCGCCAGATGTGGAGGAACCTTCCAGAACCGTCGAATCCCCCATCTCGGAGAGCACCAGCGCCAGCGCGCCGAGCACCTCCGCCCGGCCCCCCAGGGCCCCCGGCAGTACCGTCAACTGCCGTGCCGCACTGGGGATCGCGTACCGCGAGACGGAGTCGCGGATGGGTGCCAGGACCAGCTCACCGGCCTCCGCCAGACTGCCGCCGAGCACCACCCGGCTGGGGTTGAGCAGGTTGCACAGGTTGGCGACACCGCTGCCGATGTGGCGGCCCACGTCGGCGATCACCCGGCGGCAGCCCGGATCACCCTCCTGGCCGAGCTGGACCACCCGGTCCATGGTCAGGTCGGGGCCGTGGCTGGGCTGGAGCAGCGGGAGCACGTACCGGGCGGCGGCGAAGGTCTCCAGGCAGCCGCGGTTGCCGCAGCGGCACACCGGTCCCGACTCGTCGAGGGTGATGTGCCCGATCTCCCCGGCGGTGCCGCCCGGGCCCCGGTAGATCTGGCCGTTGATGACCAGTCCGGCGCCCACGCCGCTGGCCACCTTGATGTACGCGAGGTCCTTGACGCCCCGGCCGCTGCCCCAGACCAGCTCCCCGAGCGCGCCCAGGTTGGCGTCGTTGTCGACGTACACGGGCACGCCGAGCCTGTCGGAGAGCTCCTGGCGGGGGTTGATGCCGGTCCAGCCCGGCAGGATGGCCGTGGAGCCGAGGGTGCCGGACTCCACGTCGATCGGCCCCGGCACGCCCAGGCCCACCCCGATGACCTTGTCCCGGCCCACCCCCACCGTCTCGATCAGTCGGCCGACCAGGGCCTCGGCCCGGTCGAAGCCGTCCACCCAGGACGCGTCCACGTCCAGCGGCTCGGACTCCTCGGCGAGCACCTGGTGGGCGAGGTTGCCCACCGCGACCCGCAGGTGCGTGTGGCCGAAGTCGACGCCTATGACGATGCCGGCGTCACCGCTGAGCGAGACGCTGCGGGCCCGCCGGCCGCCCGCCGAGGTCGGGGTGACCTCGACCGTGCCGCCGTCCTTGAGCTCGCGCACGATGTTGGAGACCGTCGCAGCCGACAGTCCCGTGCTTCGGGCGATCTCGGCCTGGGTGAGCGACCCCGCCAGCCGTACGGCCCGTACGACCCGCTCGAGATTGGCCCGGTGCAGCGACGACTGCGATCCCGGAGTCTCCACGACTCATCCACTCCTGCCCATAAGCGGCGTTGTGTCCACCGCCCCCCGCGCCGGGATCCGCAGATCGAGACTCCGGCGTCTCCAACTTGTGAACCCTAAGTCGAGCCTGCGCCCCGTAATGCGTCAAGAGGCCGACGCAAAGCGAATCGGACGTATCAGCCTTAAGTATGAGAGATCTGCCGCAAGAGTTCGTGTTACGGTCGCTGAGGCGCCGGATCCTCTGCGGTCGGTACGGCCGGACCGGGCGCCCTGACATGTGACGCACGAGGCGAGGAGGTGTTCGGGATGAGTCCCGATCGAAGTTTCCGCCGCGTGCTCGCCGGCTGACCGTCTCCCGGTCACCCCGGCCCCGCCCCCGGCGGCCTGACCCTTCCTTCCCGGCGTAGCCCCCGGCTGCGTCCGTTCTTCCCGCACGCCCCGGCGCGCCCTCCCGGCGCTCCGGCCGCTGCGGTCCCATCCATGCCGATCCGCGCCCGCGGCCGCCGCGTGCCGTCCCGCGCCGATCCATGACCACTCCGTGTGACCGGGCGGCTCCGTGCTGCCCGGGCGCCCGGTGGGAGGTTCATCATGACCATGCTCACCCCCCGTACCCCGAACACCCTCGCACCCCCGGGCCAGGGGCGCCGCGAGCGCCGGGCCGCCGAGCTCGCGGCCCGCACCCGGGCCGTCGGCGAGCGGCTGGCCGCCGTCAACGACCACTCCGAGGTGCAGGTCCTCCAGCACGTCGACGCCGGTCGCACCGGGCTCACCCACGACGAGGCCGCCCGCCGCCTGGAGCGCCACGGCCCCAACGCCGTCGCCCAGCAGCGGGCCCCGCACTGGGGCGTCCAGCTGGCCAAGGCCTTCTGGAACCCCTTCATCCTGGTCCTGGTCGCCCTCGCGGCCGTCATGTTCTGGCAGGACCCGAAGGACCCGGGCGTCGTGATCCTCTCCGTGATGGTGGGGATCAGCGGACTGCTGCGGTTCTGGCAGGAGTACCGGTCGGGCCGGGCCGCCGACGCCCTGAGCCGGCTGGTGACCACCACCTGCGCGGTGCAGCGCCGGGCCGGCACCGGTGCCTCACCCACCACCTTCGAGATCCCGATGGACCAGGTGGTCCCCGGCGACGTGGTCAGGCTCGCCGCCGGCGACCTGATCCCGGCCGACCTGCGGCTGCTGTCCTCCAAGGACCTGATGGTCGCCCAGGCCGCGCTGTCCGGCGAGTCGCTGCCGGTGGCGAAGGCCGACGCACCGGCCCGGACCCTGCCCGGGGCGCCGCCGGCCCCGGGCCGCCGCCCCTGCACCGACCCGGTCGAGGCCGAGAACCTCTGCCTGATGGGCACCTCGGTGACCTCCGGCACCGCCACCGGCGTGGTGGTGGCCACCGGCGCGGACACCTACTTCGGCTCCATGGCCGGCTCGCTGGTCGGCGAGCGCCCGCAGACCAACTTCGACACCGGCGTGCGCAAGGTCAGCTTCCTGCTGATCCGCTTCATGCTGGTGATGGTCCCGGTGGTGTTCGCCCTCAACGGCTTCACCAAGGGCGACTGGGACGAGGCCTTCCTCTTCGCCGTCTCCGTCGCGGTGGGCCTGACCCCCGAGATGCTGCCGATGGTGGTCTCCACCAACCTGGCCCGCGGCGCGGTCGCCATGGCGCGCCGGAAGGTGGTCGTCAAGCGGCTGAACGCGATCCAGAACCTGGGCGCGATGGACGTGCTGTGCACCGACAAGACCGGCACCCTCACCGAGGACCGGATCGTCCTGGACCGCTACCTGGACGTGCACGGCCGCGAGGACGGCGAGGTCCTGGAGTACGGCTACCTCAACGCGCACTTCCAGACGGGGCTGCGGAACCTGATGGACCGGGCCGTCATCGACCGCGTGGACGAGGCCGAGGAGGTTGTCGTCGACGCACGGTTCTCGATGGTCGACGAGATCCCCTTCGACTTCGCCCGGCGGCGGATGTCGGTGGTCCTCAACCGCAACGCCGTGGTCGGCGACCCGGACCGGACCGAGCACGTGATGATCACCAAGGGCGCGGTGGAGGAGGTCCTGGACCTCTGCACGCACCTGAAGGACGACGGTCAGGTCGTCGAGCTCACCGGTCAACTGCGGTGGCACGCCGGGCGGATCGCCCAGGACCACAACCGCCAGGGGCTGCGCGTACTGGCCGTGGCCACCCGTACGGTCGAGCACCCGCGGGATGCGTACACCGTCGCCGACGAGCAGGGTCTGACCCTGATCGGCTTCCTCGCCTTCCTCGACCCGCCGAAGGCCGACGCGGCCGCCGCCCTCCAGGGGCTGGCCGACAAGGGCATCGCGGTCAAGGTGGTCACCGGTGACAACGAACTGGTCGCCGCCCGGGTCTGCGCCGATGTCGGCCTGACCGTGGGCCAGGTGGTCCAGGGCGCCGAGACCGACCCGCTCGACGACGCCGAGCTGCGCGAACTGGCCGCCCGTACCACCGTGTTCGCCAAGGTCAACCCGGTCCAGAAGGCGCGGATCGTGCGGGCCCTGCAGGCCGACGGGCACACCGTGGGCTTCCTGGGCGACGGCATCAACGACGCCGCCGCGCTGCGCGACGCGGACGTCGGCATCTCGGTGGACACCGCGGTGGACATCGCCAAGGAGTCGGCGGACATCATCCTGCTGGAGAAGGACCTGACGGTCCTCGAGCAGGGGGTCGTGCAGGGCCGGACCGTCTTCGGCAACACCATCAAGTACATCAAGATGACGGCCTCCTCGAACTTCGGCAACGTCTTCTCGGTGCTGGTGGCGAGCGCCTTCATCCCCTTCCAGCCGATGCTGGCGATCATGCTGCTGGTGCAGAACCTGGTCTACGACATCGCCCAGCTGGCCACGCCCTGGGACCGGATGGACGAGGAGTACCTGCGCAAGCCGCGGAACTGGGACGCCAAGGGGATCGGCCGCTTCATGGTGGTCGTCGGCCCGATCAGCTCGATCTTCGACATCGCGATGTTCCTGGTCATGTGGCACGTCTTCGCGGCGAACAGCGTGGCCGAGGCCTCGCTCTTCCAGACCGGCTGGTTCGTCGAGGGACTGCTCTCCCAGACCCTGATCGTGCACATGATCCGTACCCGGAAGATCCCCTTCATCCAGTCCCGGGCCTCCTGGCCGGTGATGGTGATGACCGTGCTCGCGGTGCTGACCGGGCTCGTCCTGCCCTTCTCGCCGCTGGCGGGCGCCCTGGGCTTCGTCCCGCTGCCGCTGTCCTACTTCCCGTGGCTGGTCGGCGTCCTGCTGGCGTACTGCGCCCTGACCCAGTTCGTGAAGACCCGCTACATCCGCCGCTTCGGCACCTGGCTGTAGCCGTCACCCGGCGTCCGCGGGGACCGTCGCGGAGCGGCGGTCCCCGACCGGGCACCTGTGGCATGTCCAGCCTGCTGGGGGCACCTCCCAGCGGTAGCTGGGGGAGCTTGAGGCGACCGTCGCACAGCGGCTGTGCGGGGGCTCCGGGGGCAGCGCCCACCGGTTTCGGGAAGGGGCGGGGAGGGGTCTGGCTCCGCGCAGCGTCCGGGCGCGGGCCCGGGAGCCGCGCCTCAAGCGCCGGCGGGGCTGGAGGTGCCGCGGGGCGGGGCCGAGGTCACCGTCGACTACCACTTCGAGGCCGTCTGCCTGGAGGCGGAGGAGGCGCACATCCGGGCCCGGCTGGTGGACGCCCTGGGCCGGCCGGGCTACCAGCTGCGGGAGATCCGCAGCGAGGACGGGCCGGCGGCGGGCCGGGTGACCGTCTCCGCCCTGCTGACCGCCGAGGGCGAGGGAGCCAAGGCGCTGGAGGACGCGGTCAGCAGCCTCTCGACGGACCCGTCGGTCTCGGCGGTGGGCTGGGCGGTGGTCCCGGACCCGGCGGCTGCCTGAGGCGGGACCGGACCGGGGCGGGGCCCTCGGGGCCGGACGTACGACGGTGCCGGACCCCGCCGCCGCGTGGGGGTCCGGCACCGTCCCGGGCCGGCCGGCCTGCACCGCCGGCCGGCCGCCCGGCCGCGCTACTTGAGCGTGGCCGAGGTCAGTCCGGCCTGGATCTGCCGCTGGAAGGACAGGTAGACCACCAGCATCGGGATCATCGCGATGGTCACGCCGGCGAAGAGCACCGGCAGGTCCGTCGCGTAGCCCTGCTGCTGCTGGAGCTGGATCAGGCCCTGGGTGAGCAGGTACCGCTCGGGATCGCTGCTGCTGGTGGGCTGCATCAGCACCGAGGGCAGGATGTACTGGTTCCACTGGCCCAGGACGTTGAAGATGCCGACGCTGATCAGTCCGGGCTTGGCCATCGGCAGCATCACCTGGAAGAAGATCCGGGTGTCCGAGGCCCCGTCGATGACCGCCGCCTCGTGCACCGCGCTGGGCAGGGTGCGGAAGAAGGAGTGCATGAAGAAGACGGTGAAGGGCATCGAGTACGCCACGTACACGAGGATCAGCCCCTGGTACGTGTTGAGCATGTCGAACCGCTTCACCATGAAGAAGAGCGGCACCAGCGCCAGGAAGACCGGGAACATCGCCCCGCTGACGAAGAAGTAGTAGATGATCCGGTTGCCCTTGAAGGGGTACCGGGCCAGCACGTACGCCGCCATCGAGCCCAACAGCATGGTCAGCGGGACGGAGAAGACCAGGACGATGAAGGTGTTGGCGAAGTAGTCGCCGATGCCCTTGTCCCAGGCCCGCCCGAAGGCGTCGAAGTGCCAGTTGCTGGGCCAGCTCAGGGCCGACCCGCCGATCTGGGCGTCCGTCTTGAAGGAGCCGAGCATCAGCCAGACCAGCGGCAGGATGATCAGTATGGCCCAGAGCACGAGGAAGCCGTGCGAGAAGACGTTGAGGACCATCCCCTCCGAGCCGCCCTTGCCGGGCCGCTGCCCCGGGCGCCCGGTGCCGGCGGACCGCTCGGCCGCGGCCTCGCCGGGGGCCTTGATCACGGTGGACTCTGCGGTCATCGTGGACTCCGCTCAGAACTCGATGCGCTCGCGGCGGGTGGCCCGCAGCGTGATGACGGACAGAATCATGGTCAGGACCAGCATGACCACGCCCATGGCGCAGGCGTAGCCGCTCTTGCCGAAGTAGAGGAAGTTGCGCATCAGCACGGTCGCCATGACCTCGCTGTGGTGGTCGGGACCGCCGCCGAACTGTCCCGAGGTCATCGTCGAGACCAGCACGAACATGTCCATGGCCGCGATGCCGAGGTAGACCGCGGAGGTCTGCACCGAGTCCCACAGCAGCGGCAGGGTGACCCGGAAGAAGGTCTGGGCCCGCCCGGCGCCGTCCAGCAGGGCCGCCTCGTAGATGTCCCGCGGTACGGACTGCATGGCCGCGGAGAAGAGCACCAGGTAGAAGCCGACCCCGTGCCAGACCACGATCAGCAGCAGGCACCAGAGCACGAACTTCGGTTCGTTCAGCCATTCGATCGGCGACTGGGCGTCGACCAGGCCGAGCTTCATCAGCACGCCGTTGAGCAGGCCGCCCTCGTCGCTGCGGTACACGGCCCCGAAGAGCACCGCGAGGATCGCCAGCGAGAGCACCTGCGGGAAGAAGTAGACGATCTTGTAGACCTTGGAGCCCGCCACGCCCTGCACCCCGCCGGCCCCGCTGCGGCCGCCCGCGTTGAGCATGAAGGCGAAGAAGAGGGCGATCAGGATGGTGACCACCGGGACGAACACCAGGAGCAGCAGGTTGTGCCAGATGGCGCCGAGGAAGACTTCGTCGTGGACCAGCGCCTTGTAGTTGTCCAGGCCGACGAAGTCGAAGGTCGGCGACTGTCCGGTCCAGTTGGTGAACGAATAACCGAATGTCTGCACATACGGCCAGATGACGAAGATCAGGTACAGCGCGAGCGGTGCGACGAGGAAGCCGGCGATGAAGCCGCCCCGCCCTCTGCTCCTGGCTACGTTGCTCATGGGGTCCGTCCCGCTGGTCGGTCGCGGTGGTCAGTCGCTGCGACCGGCCGCGGTGCTCGGTGCACCGCGGCCGGTCCGCTGGTCAGTCGCGGTGGTTGTTCTTGGCGTTGGGGTCCTTGGTGGCCTTGTTGACCGCCGCCTGGGCCCGCTTGATCCACTCCTTGGGCTGGATGCGCTTGGCCATCAGCCCGTTGGACGCGTCCTGGATGTCCAGGTCCATCTGGCTGTACCAGTCCGGGTAGCGGTAGTTGAAGGTGTTGTCACCGGCCGCCTTGAGGGCGTCCACCGCCGACTTGGTGCCCGGCCGCAGCTGCACGCTCGGGTCCACGCCGTCCTTGACGATGGTGAGCGAGTTGGCCTGCTGGGCGAAGAGGGTGGACCACTCGCGGGAGAGCATCGAGCGGACGAACTCCATGCCGCCGGCCTTGTTCGCGGCCTTCTCGGGGACGATGAAGGGCTCGCCGGCGCCGGCCCGGATGGCCTCGAAGGGCAGCTTGCTGCCCGCCAGCACCGGCATGGGCAGGAAGCGCATGTCGAAGTCGGCCGGGGTCTGCTTGAGCTGCTCGTTCTCCAGCCAGGAGCCGCAGGTGATGAAGGCGGCCTTGCCCTGGTTCCAGCGGGTCTGCGACTCGGTGTGGGTCAGGCCGTTGGTGCCCGGCATGAGCAGGCCCTTCTCGACCAGCTCGTAGACGGCCTCGACCGCCTCCAGCGCGACCGCGCTGCCCTCGAAGGCGTTGGGCTCGAGGTTGTCGATCGCCTTCATGGCCTCCAGACCGCCCTTCTTGGCGATCAGGTCCATGATGGCGACGTTGATGTAGTACGGGTACTTGCCCTGGTGGGCGAGGCCGCCGAGGCCGGCCGCCTTGGCCTTGCCGCAGACGTCCATGAACTCGTCCCAGGTCTTCGGCGGCGTCCAGCCCTTCTCCTTGAAGAGCTTGCCGGAGTACCACAGGCCCCAGACCGTGTAGACGTAGTTCACGTAGACGAACTTGCCGCCCAGCATGCCCTGTTCGACGGTGCCGGGGATGAGCATGTCCCGGACCTTCTTGCTCGGGTCGTCCAGCGAGGGGGCGTCCAGGACCGCGGTGAGGTCGGCCAGCTGGCCGCCCTTGTGGAGCACGTCCAGCTTGATCTGCTGGGCGCCGGAGTCGTCGACCACGTCCGGCGGGTTGCCGCCGTTGAAGCGCGGCTGGAGCTTGCCCGCGATCTCCTGGGTGCCCAGGTGCGAGGTCTTCGTGCCCCACTTCTTGTCGAAGGACTGCTCCCACGCCTTGGCGTAGTCGTCGCCGTAGCCGCCCTTGAAGACGACGACGTCGAGCTTGCTGCCCTTGGCCACGCCGAAGGGGTTCTCCTTGGTGGCCTTGGTCGCGGAGTTACCGCCGGCGGGCTTCTCTTCTTCGCCGCCAGAGGCGCACGCGGACAGGAAGCTCATCGTCGGCACGGTGATCAGGCCGAGTGCTGCGGACCGCTTGATCAGGTCGCGGCGGCCGAGGTCCGCGCCGGTGCTGCGCTCGCCGTGGGCGGAGGTGGATCCCATGCTCAAGTCCTCGCCTTCGTCAGATGTGTGAAGGACGCCGGAAAAACCGGGCAGTTGTGAATCTGGGCATCGCCGCAGGTCGCCCGCCGTCCCCCGGTCCGGGGCCGCTCGTACCGCGGTGGCCCGGACGGGCACAGGTATAGTCCACTTCCGCTCGGCTGAGCAAGATCGAGCACAAGTTAGACCCCCGGCTTTTCCGAGTTGAGACCTGTCCGTCACACGGGAATCCCTTCCCCGGAAAAGCGGAAGGACCGTACCCCCCTAACGGGGGATACGGCCCTTTGGTGCCATCAGGCACCCTTATGCCTCATTCACCGGCGCCACCTGGGAGCCGTCCGGGACTAGCCGCGGATGAGGTTGCGCAGCACGTACTGCATGATGCCGCCGTTGCGGTAGTAGTCCGCCTCGCCGGGGGTGTCGATGCGGACGACCGCGTCGAACTCCACACCGGTGTCGGTGGTGACCTTGACCGTGCGCGGGGTGGTGCCGTTGTTCAGCTCCTCCACGCCGGTGAAGGCGAAGGTCTCCTCGCCGGTCAGGCCCAGGGAGGCGGCCGAGGCGCCCTCCGGGAACTGCAGCGGCAGGACGCCCATGCCGATCAGGTTCGAGCGGTGGATGCGCTCGTAGGACTCGGCGATGACGGCCTTGACGCCGAGCAGCGCGGTGCCCTTGGCCGCCCAGTCGCGGGACGAGCCCGAGCCGTACTCCTTGCCCGCCAGGATGACCAGCGGGATGCCGGCGGCCTGGTAGTTCTGCGAGGCGTCGTAGATGAAGGAGACCGGGCCGTCCGCGACGGTGAAGTCGCGGGTGAAGCCGCCCTCGGTGCCCGGCGCGATCTGGTTGCGCAGGCGGATGTTGGCGAAGGTACCGCGGATCATGACCTCGTGGTTGCCGCGGCGGGAACCGTACGAGTTGAAGTCGCGGCGCTCGACGCCGTGCTCGGTGAGGTACTTGCCGGCCGGGGTGTCGGCCTTGATCGCACCGGCCGGGGAGATGTGGTCGGTGGTGACCGAGTCGCCCAGCTTCGCCAGCACGCGGGCGCCGGCGATGTCGGAGACCGGGGTGGTCTCCATGGTCATGCCCTCGAAGTACGGGGGCTTGCGCACGTAGGTGGACTGCGGGTCCCACTCGAAGGTGTTGCCGGTCGGGACCTGGAGCGCCTGCCACTGCGCGTCGCCCGCGAAGACGTCCTGGTAGGACTTGCTGAACATGTCCTCGCCGATGGCGTTGGCGACGACGTCGTTGACCTCGGCCTCGGAGGGCCAGATGTCCTTGAGGAAGACCGGGTTGCCGTCGGTGTCGGTGCCCAGGGCGTCCTTGGTGATGTCCACCTTCATGGAGCCCGCGATGGCGTACGCGACGACCAGCGGCGGGGAGGCCAGGTAGTTCATCTTGACGTCGGGGTTGATCCGGCCCTCGAAGTTGCGGTTGCCGGAGAGCACCGAGGTGACCGCGAGGTCGGCCTCGTTGATCGCCTTCGAGATCTCCTCGTCCAGCGGACCGGAGTTGCCGATGCAGGTGGTGCAGCCGTAGCCGACCAGGTTGAAGCCCAGCTTGTCCAGGTACGGGGTCAGGCCGGCCTTGTCGAAGTAGTCGGTGACGACCTTCGAGCCCGGGGCGAGGGTGGTCTTGACCCAGGGCTTGCGGGTCAGGCCCTTCTCGGCCGCCTTCTTGGCCACGAGCGCCGCGGCGACCATGACGTAGGGGTTCGAGGTGTTGGTGCAGGAGGTGATCGCGGCGACGGTGACGGCGCCGTGGTCGATCTCGAAGGAGGTGCCGTCGGCCAGGGTCACCAGGGTGGGCTTGGTGGGCACACCGTTGGAGGACGCCGGGGCGTCGGACGCCGGGAAGGACTCCTTGCCGGCCTCCTCGTCGTCGCTGACGTAGTTGCGCACGTCCACGGCGAACTGCTCGGCGGCGTTCGCGAGGACGATGCGGTCCTGCGGGCGCTTGGGGCCGGCGATGGACGGGACGACCGTGGAGAGGTCCAGCTCGAGCTTCTCGGAGAAGTCGGGCTCGGCGGCCGGGTCGAGCCAGAGGCCCTGCTCCTTGGCGTACGCCTCGACGAGCGCGACCTGCTGGGCGTCGCGGCCGGTCAGGCGCAGGTAGTTCAGGGTCTCGCCGTCGATCGGGAAGATCGCGGCGGTGGAGCCGAACTCGGGCGACATGTTGCCGATGGTGGCGCGGTTCGCGAGGGAGGTGGCGGCGACGCCCTCACCGTAGAACTCGACGAACTTGCCGACCACGCCGTGCTTGCGCAGCATCTCGGTGATGGTGAGCACCAGGTCGGTGGCGGTGGTGCCGGTGGGCAGCTCGCCGGTCAGCTTGAAGCCGACGACGCGCGGGATCAGCATGGAGACCGGCTGGCCGAGCATCGCGGCCTCGGCCTCGATGCCGCCGACGCCCCAGCCGAGCACACCGAGGCCGTTGACCATGGTGGTGTGGGAGTCGGTGCCGACGAGGGTGTCGGGGTAGGCCTGGCCGTTGCGGACCATGACCGTGCGGGCCAGGTGCTCGATGTTGACCTGGTGGACGATGCCGGTGCCCGGCGGGACGACCTTGAAGTCGTCGAAGGCGGTCTGGCCCCAGCGCAGGAACTGGTAGCGCTCCTTGTTGCGGCCGTACTCCAGCTCGACGTTCTGCGCGAAGGCGTCCTTCGTGCCGAACTTGTCGGCGATGACCGAGTGGTCGATGACCATCTCGGCGGGCGAGAGCGGGTTGATCTTCGCCGGGTCGCCGCCCAGGGCCTTGACGGCCTCACGCATGGTGGCGAGGTCGACGACGCAGGGCACACCGGTGAAGTCCTGCATGATCACGCGGGCCGGCGTGAACTGGATCTCCTGGCTCGGCTGGGCCTGCGAGTCCCAGTTGCCGAGCGCGCGGATGTGGTCGGCGGTGATGTTCGCGCCGTCCTCGGTGCGGAGCAGGTTCTCCAGCAGCACCTTCAGGCTGTAGGGCAGGCGGGCGGAGCCCTCCACCTTGTCCAGCTTGAAGATCTCGTACGACTCGTCGCCCACCTTCAGGGTGGTGCGGGCGTCGAAGCTGTTCGCCGACACGACAGTCTCCTTCATGCATGAATTCGCGCGTTCTACCGCAATCCTGCCGCGTGGCACTCTGGCCAACCCGCTAAGGTAGGGCTAAGTTAGGTAACCCTTACCTGGGGCGCGGCTGCGGTACGCCTTCGGCAGATATCTCGATGTCGAGATAACTCTAGTGCATTGCCGCGCCGAGGTCATGCACGGCAGGGGCGACATCGTCATGTGACCTCCGACATCGTGGCGCCCACCTGCGACGTCGCGCCCGCGGGCCGGTGCGCCCCGGACCGGTCAGGGCCGCGAGGAGGCGCGGACCAGCAGGCCGGCCGCCACCGTGCGCCCGCCGGGCAGCTCCGGGGCCGGCGGCGCCGGGGACGCGACCAGGTCGGCCAGCGCCCCCACCGCCGCCTCCGCCAGCACCTCCGGGTGGAAGGTCACCGTGCTCACCGGCGGATCGTGCTGCGCGTAGGAGGGGTCCTCGCTGGCGCACACCAGCAGCAGGTCCCCCGGCACCCGCAGGCCGTGCCGGGCCGCGGCCGCCAGGACCTGGGCGCCGCCGGGGTCGTAGACCGCGTAGACCGCGTCGACCGGCTCCGCGCCGGCCGCGGCCCGCGGGCCCGCCGCGAAGTACCCGTCGAAGGCGTGGCCCACCGTGTCGATCGGGTTGAAGGGGACGACCAGCGGGACCGCGCCGCGCTCGGCGCACCAGGCCCGGTAGGCCCCGGTGACCTCCTGCGTGTAGGACTCGCCCCCGTACCCGGCCTGCAGGGCGATCCGGCGGGCGCCGGCCGCGGCGAGGTGGTCCAGCACCTCCCGGGTGGTCGCGGCGTGGTCGTTGTCCACCCAGACGTCCCCGGGCCGCGGCACGGCGGGCTTGCCGTCGAAGACCACCGGCACGCCCCGGGCCCGCAGCGCCCGCAGCACGGTGTCGCCCTCGGGGCTGTCCAGCAGCAGCATCCCGTCCACCGCCAGGGTGTGCCACAGCGGCTCGGCCCCGCGCGCGGCCGGCAGCGTGGTCAGGGCGTACCCGCGGGCGTGCGCGGCGGAGGTGGCCGCGGTGACCCACCGCTTGTAGTAGGCGATCTCGACGAAGTCCCAGGCGTGCCCGGCGAAGGTGGTGACGGCCAGGCCCAGGGTGCGGGTGCGCGGCGCCCGGGGCGGTCCGTAGCCCAGCACGGCCGCGACCTCGCGGACCCGGCGGCGGGTGGCGTCCGCCAGCCGGCCGGTGCCGTTCAGGGCGTGCGAGACCGTCGCGGTGGACACCTCTGCGGCGCGCGCGATGTCGGCGATGGTGGGGCCGGGACCTGACACGCGGCTCATCGTACGGACCGGGCCCGGCTGCGGAATCCGTCGTGGGGCGAGGCTTTTGGTTAAGGCGTTAATCACAGAGTGTCCCGGCCACAGCCCAACGATTTGGAGTGGTCATGACTGCCTCGACTCCCCCGGGCGCCGGCTCCGCCGCCGGCGCACCGGACGCCTCCGCCGCCCTCTCCCGCCGGGGGCTGCTCGCCGCCGCCGGGGCGGCCGGTGCGGCCGGCCTGCTCGGCGGCGGGCACCGCGTCGGTGATCATCCACAACGCCCGGGTCTTCACCGGCCGCGCCGGCGACCGGATCGCGGAGGCGGTGGCGGTGGGCCGGGACGGCCGGATCCTGGCCGTCGGCGCCGACCGCGCCCTGCGCCGGCTGATCGGCCGGGACACCGAGGTGGTCAACGCCCGCGGCGGGACCGTGATGAGCGGGGTGCACGACGGGCACGTGCACCCGCTCGGCGCCGGCAAGCGCTCGCTGCGGCCCTCCCTGGCGGGCGCCGAGACGACCGTGCCGGAGCTGCTGGAGATCCTGACCGGCTTCCTGGCCGACACCGGGGGCGCGGGGGCCGAGCCGGACGGCTGGCTGGTGGTGGAGGACTGGAACCCGGTGGGCCTGCTGCCCCAGGGCACCGAGACCCACCACTCGATCCTGGACCGGCTGGCCACCCGGCGGCCGATCGCGCTGGTGGGCGGCGACGGCCACAACCTGTGGGCCAACCAGCGCGCGCTGGACATCGCGGGCATCACCGCCTCGACCCCGGACCCGGTCGGCGGCGAGGTCGTCAAGGGCTCCGACGGCCGCCCCACCGGTCTGCTCAAGGACGACGCGCAGGACCTGATGACCCGGCACCTGCCCCAGCCGACCAAGGCGGCGGTGGTGGCCGCCTGCGCCCAGGTGCTGGCCACCGCGGCGGCGGCGGGCGTGACCACGATGATGGACGCCTGGGCCGGCCGGGAGGAGCTGGAGCTCTACAAGGCGCTGTCGGCGGGCGGGAAGCTGCCGCAGCGGATCGTCCCGGCGATCCGGGTGGACGCCACCCAGGCCAAGGACCCGGCGGCGGCGCTGGCCTTCGCCAAGGGGCTGCGCTCGGAGTTCGCCGGGGTGCGGGGGCTGCGGTTCGGGACGATCAAGGTCTTCCTGGACGGGGTCATCGAGTACCCGGCGCAGACCGCGGCGCTCCTGGAGCCCTACCTGGACGGGCACGGACATCCCACCAAGAACCGGGGCGAACTCTACGTATCGGCGCGGGACTACGGACGGCTGACCGCGGCCTTCAACACGGCCGGCTGGCAGATGCACGCGCACGGCCTGGGCGACCGGGCGGCCCGCACCGCCCTGGACGGCTACGCGCACGCGCTGCGCGCCACCGGCCTGCGGGACATGCGCAACACGATCGCGCACCTGCAGATCGTGGACCCGGCCGACCTGCCGCGCTTCGCGCAACTGGGCGTGGCCGCCTGCATGCAGCTCCAGTGGGCCGCGCAGGACACCTGGACCATGGACGCGCTGCTGCCCTACATCGGCAAGCGGCGGCACCGCTGGATGTACCCGGCGCGGAGCCTGGAGAAGGCCGGCGCGCGGCTGACCGGCGGCTCGGACTGGCCGGTGGACGCCCTCCAGACGTGGAACCAGATCCGTACCGCGATCGACCGCCAGGGCGCGGAGGGCGACGGGCCGCTCTACCGCGAGCTGGAGGGCCTGAGCCGGACCTCGTCCCTGCGCATGCACACCGCGGGCACCGCCTGGCAGCTCCACCAGGACCACCTGACCGGCACCGTCGAGCGGGGCAAGGCGGCCGATCTGGTGCTGCTGGACCGCGATGTGACGCGCTGCCCGGTCAAGGACATCAGCGACACGAAGGTCGACCTCACGCTGATTCGGGGCAAAGCGGTGCATGATGGGCATTCCGCTACGGGACGGGCCGCTGCCGCGCGCCTGGCCCGGGCGGCCGCGGCGCCGCGCCCGGCGTCCTACGCGTCGGTGCACGGCGGGCGCCACCACGCCTGTGGCTGCGGGAGCTGACGGACCGGCAGCCCCTCCGGGCATCCGGTCGGCGGCCCGGCAGCGCCCTGACGGGCCGCCACCACCCGGATGCCACACCCAGCGCGAGCGTCATCTCATATCTGAGATACGGTGCAGCCATGGCAGACGACTACCTCGTACGCATCGGCAAGCTCATCCGTGACGCCCGGCAGCACCGTGGCTGGACGCAGAGTCAGCTCGCCGATGCGCTCGGCACCAGCCAGAGCGCCGTCAACCGCATCGAGCGCGGCAACCAGAACATCAGCCTTGAGATGATCGCCCGGATCGGCGAGGCGCTCGACAGCGAAATCGTCTCGCTCGGGTACGCCGGTCCGATGCACCTGCGCGTCGTCGGCCGACGCCGGCTCTCCGGCGCCATCGACGTCAAGACCAGCAAGAACGCCTGCGTCGCGCTGCTGTGCGCCTCGCTGCTCAACAAGGGCCGCACGGTCCTGCGCCGGGTCGCCCGCATCGAGGAGGTCTACCGGCTCCTCGAGGTGCTGAACTCCATCGGCGTCCGCAGCCGCTGGATCAACGACGGCGTCGACCTCGAACTCGTCCCGCCGGCCAAGCTCGACATGGACGCGATGGACGCGGACGCGGCCCGCCGCACCCGCAGCATCATCATGTTCCTCGGCCCGCTGCTGCACCGGATGGACCGCTTCCGGCTGCCGTACGCCGGCGGGTGCGACCTCGGCACCCGCACCATCGAGCCGCACATGATCGCGCTGCGCCGGTTCGGCCTGGACATCACGGCCACCGAGGGCATCTACCACGCGGAGGTCGAGGCCGGGGTCTCCCCCGAGCGCCCGATCGTCCTGACCGAGCGCGGCGACACCGTCACCGAGAACGCCCTGCTGGCCGCGGCCCGGCACGACGGCGTGACCGTGATCCGCAACGCCTCCTCCAACTACATGGTCCAGGACCTGTGCTTCTTCCTGGAGGCCCTGGGCGTCCAGGTGGAGGGCATCGGCACCACCACGCTCACCGTCCACGGCGTGCCGAACATCGACGTGGACGTGGACTACTCCCCCTCCGAGGACCCGGTCGAGGCGATGAGCCTGCTGGCCGCGGCGGTGGTGACGGAGTCCGAGCTGACGATCCGCCGGGTGCCGATCGAGTTCATGGAGATCGAGCTGGCCGTCCTGGAGGAGATGGGCCTGGACCACGACCGCTCGACGGAGTACACGGCCGACAACGGCCGCACCCGCCTGGTCGACCTCACGGTCCGCCCGTCCAAGCTCGAAGCCCCGATCGACAAGATCCACCCGATGCCGTTCCCGGGGCTGAACATCGACAACGTCCCCTTCTTCGCGGCCATCGCCGCGGTGGCCCAGGGCCAGACCCTGATCCACGACTGGGTCTACGACAACCGCGCCATCTACCTCACGGACCTCAACCGCCTCGGCGGCCGGCTCCAGCTCCTGGACCCGCACCGCGTCCTGGTCGAGGGCCCCACCCGCTGGCGCGCCGCCGAGATGATGTGCCCCCCGGCCCTGCGCCCCGCCGTCGTCGTCCTCCTCGCCATGATGGCCGCCGAGGGCACCTCCGTCCTGCGCAACGTCTACGTCATCAACCGCGGCTACGAAGAACTCGCCGAACGCCTCAACTCGGTAGGCGCCCAGATCGAGATCTTCCGGGACATCTAGCCGTCCTGTCCCACGCCGGAGCCCCCGCCCTGTGGTGGGGGCTCCGGCGTTTTCGGGTCAGGGGGTCAGTTCGCGGAGGAGGAAGGCGCGTTCCATCGTGGTGATGCGTTCGTTCGCGCCGTCGGGGGTCATGTGGGTGAGGCCGGGGAGGGTCAGGAGCTGGTGGGGGCGGCCGGCGTCGGTGAGGGCGCGGGACAGGCGCAGGGTGTGGGAGGGGTGGACGTTGTCGTCGGCCAGGCCGTGGATGAGGAGGAGCGGGCGGGTGAGGTTCGGGGCGTCGCCGATCAGGCAGTCGCGCTCGTAGACCTCCGGGTGGTCCTGGGGCAGGCCCAGGTACCGCTCCGTGTAGGCCGTGTCGTAGTGCCGGAAGTCGGTGGGCGCGGCGCCGGCCACCGCCGCGTGGAAGACGTCCGGGCGGCGCAGCACCGCCATGGCGGCCAGGTAGCCGCCGTACGACCAGCCGCGTACGCCCACCCGGCCGAGGTCGAGGTCGGCCTCCCGCAGGGCCAGTGCCTGGAGGGCGTCGACCTGGTCCTCGAGGGTCACGTCCGAGAAGCCGCGGTACATGGCGTGGGTGAAGGCGGGTGAGACGTGGGGGGTGCCCCGGTTGTCGGTGGTGACCACCGCGAAGCCCTGGTCGGCCCACCACTGGCGGGCCTGCCAGCGGCGCGGTTCGGCGGCGACGGCCTGGTAGCCGGGGCCGCCGTACACGTCGAGCAGGACCGGCAGCCGCCGGCCGGTGACGTGCCCGCGGGGGTAGACCACGGCCGTGGGGAGCCCCCGCTCGGTGACCCTGGCCAGCCGCGGCCGGACCCGGTAGGGCAGCGGCTCGGACAGGTCGCGCGGGGTGAACTCCCGCCCGTCGGCGGTCCGCAGCACCCGCACCACCCCGTCCGGGCCGGCCCCGGTCAGCAGCAGGGCGCCCGCGGCTGCGAGCACGGAGTGCACCCCGGGCCCGTCGGCCAGCGGGCGCAGCGCGCCGGTGGCCGGGTCGAGCAGGAGCACCTGCTGCTCGGCGGGGTCGCGGGTACCGGCCTCCAGCAGCAGGGCGCCCTCGTGTTCGCCCGCCACCCGGCGGACCTGGACCCCCTCGCCGGTGAGCGGCCGGCCGTCCAGGGCCAGCCCGCGGGCGCCGCCGTCCGCGGTGTCGGCGGCGGTCAGCAGGCCGCCGCCGGCCAGCCGGGCCGGGGTGCCGGGGAGCTGGTCCACCCACTGGGGGTGGGTGGTGCGGGACAGCTCGCGGGTCTGCCCGGTGGCCGGGTCGGCGCTGAGCAGCAGGACCGTCTGCTGGAGCCGGTCCTGGACGGTCAGCAGGATCTCGTCGGAGCACTCCCAGCCCGCCTCGGAGACGTACGGGAACTCCTGCGCGTCCCACGCGAGGCGCACCCGGCGCCCGTCCGGCCCGAACACCCACAGCTGGACGTCCGCGTTGGGTCCGCCGGCCTGCGGGTAGGCGAAGTCCTCGGGCGCCCGCTCGGGGTGGGCGGGGTCGGCGAACCAGCGGCGCTCCAGCGCGCCCTCGGCGACCCGGGCGGCCAGCAGGGTCACGCCGTCGGGGGACCACCAGTGGCCCCGGGAGCGGCCCAGCTCCTCGGCGGCGGCGAACTCGGCCACGCCCCAGCGGGCCCCGTCCGCCGGGGAGACCCGGCCGCCGGGGGTGGTGTACAGCGCGTCCTGGACGACGTACGCGACCCGGGAGCCGTCGGCGTTGGGGCGGGGGTCGAAGACCGGGCCGGCGGTGGGCAGTTCCTTGGGCCCGGCGCCGTCGGCGGAGGCCTGGAAGAGCCGGCCGTACAGGGCGAAGACGGCACCGGCGCCGTCGCCGGTCAGGGCGTAGGAGCCGATGCCCGGCGCCCACAGCCGGATCCGCTCGCGCAGCCGCCGCTCGAGCACCGGGAGTTCGCGGGGGTCCGGGACCAGCAGCGCCGGGTCGGCGAGCAGCCGCTCGGCGCCGTCGGCGGTGTCGAGCACCCACAGGCTCTCGACCGGGTCGGCCGGTCCCGAGGAGCGCAGGAAGTAGAGCAGCCGGCCGTCCGAGCCGAAGGCGGCGGCGCGGGGGGCGCCGTAGGCGAAGCGGCCGGTGCGGGCGGAGAGCCGGAGATAGGAGTCCATGGTATGACAGTGTGACATGTGAAATTACACAGACCCAGCCTCGTGCGCCCCGGTCCCGTGCGTCCGCGCAGTATCCCCGAGTGGTGACCCCCGCGCACGGGGCATACCGTCGAAAGGGTGGAACCGAGTGCCCTGCCGACCACCACCGGGACCGATGGCAAGGTCCGCGGAGACGGGAACGGGCTCGCCCTGTTCGTCATCGCCTCCTGCCAGCTGATGATCGTTCTCGACATCACGATCGTGAACATCGCGCTGCCGCACATCCAGAGCGCGCTGAACTTCTCCACCACGAGCCTGTCCTGGGTGGTGAACGCCTACACCCTGACGTTCGGCGGCCTGCTGCTCCTCGGCGGCCGGACCGGCGACATCCTCGGGCGCCGGCGCGTCTTCATGTTCGGCGTGCTGCTCTTCGGGCTCGCCTCGCTGCTCGGCGGACTCGCCCAGACCTCCGGCCAACTCCTCGCCGCACGCGCCCTCCAGGGCGTCGGCGGCGCGATCGCCTCGCCGACCTCGCTGGCCCTGATCACCACCACCTTCGCCGAAGGACCAGCCCGCAACCGGGCCTTCGGCGTCTTCGCCGGCGTCTCGGCCGGCGGCGGCGCCATCGGCCTGCTGCTCGGCGGCATCCTCGTCGAATGGCTCAACTGGCGGTGGATCTTCTTCGTCAACGTCCCCATCGCGCTGCTGATCGCCTTCGCCACGCCCCGGGTCATCAAGGAGTCCGAACGCCACCCCGGCCACTTCGACTTCACCGGCGCCATCGCGGCCACGGTGGGCATGGTCGCCCTGGTCTACGGCTTCATCAGAGCCGCCCAGGAGGGCTGGCGCGATCCCCTCACCCTCGGCTCCTTCGGGGTCGCGGTGGTGCTGCTGACCGCCTTCGTCATCATCGAGCGGCGCTCCGCCCAGCCCATCACCCCGCTGCACATGTTCGCGGACCGCAACCGGGCCGGCACCTACGCCATGATGCTCTTCCTGGCCTGCGCGATCTTCGGCATGTTCTTCTTCCTGACCCTCTTCGTGCAGAACGTCCTGGACTTCAGCCCGCTCCGGGCCGGCCTGGCCTTCCTGCCGATCAGCGCGGTCATCGCGGTGGGCGCCGGCTTCACCTCGCAGCTGCTGCCCCGGTTCGGGCCCAAACCCTTCATGGTGGCCGGCGCCCTCTTCTCCGCCGCCGGCCTGGCCTGGCTGACCCTGACCGACATCCACTCCACGTACCTGGGCAGCATCCTGGGACCGATGCTCGTCTTCGGCCTCGGCATGGGCCTGCAGTTCGTCTCGCTGACCCTGATGGCACTGTCCCGGGTGCCCGACCGCGAGTCCGGCGCCGCCTCCGGCCTGCTCAACGCGATGCAGCAGGTGGGCGGTTCGCTGGGCCTGTCCATCCTGGTCACCGTCTTCGGCACGGCCAGCCGCAACGAGGCCCGCGAGGTCGTCCCTCAGTTCATGGTCCAGTCGGGTCCGGCCGAGAAGCTGTTCTTCCGGCGCACCGGCCAGCTCCCCGATCCCTGGGGCGACCAGGTCCTCACCTACGGCGTCACCCGCTCCTTCATCGCCGCCGCGGCCTTCGCGATCCTGGGCGCCCTGGTCGCCTTCTTCGTCATCCAGGTGCGCCCCGACGACATCGAACGCCTCAAGGGCGACCACGGCCCGATGCCCGGAGCCTGAGCCGGCGGCCCGGGACAGGGCGAAGGGGCCCGGAGCGCTCACCCGCGCTCCGGGCCCCTCCTCGTTCCCGGGGTCCCCGCTCAGTCCCCCGGGAAGTGACAGGCCACCTCGCGGCGCTCGCCGGGGGCGGCGATGCGCAGCAGGGGGCGTTCGGTGCGGCAGACCTCCTGCGCCTTGGGGCAGCGCGGGTGGAAGGTGCAGCCCGGCGGCGGCGAGGCCGGGCTCGGCGGGTCGCCGAGCAGGGTGATCCGCTCCCGCCGCCGCTCGGCCGCCGGGTCCGGCAGCGGTACGGCGGACAGCAGCGCCCGGGTGTAGGGGTGCTGCGGGTCCTCGTACAGGGAGCGCTTGTCGCCGATCTCGACGATCCGGCCCAGGTACATGACGGCCACCCGGTCGCTGACCTTCTTGACCACCGAGAGGTCGTGCGCGATGAAGACGTACGCCAGCCCCAGCTCCCGGCGCAGCCGCTCCATCAGGTTGACGATCTGCGCCTGGACGGAGACGTCGAGCGCGGAGACCGGCTCATCGGCGATGACCAGCCGCGGGTCGGTGGCCAGCGAGCGGGCGATGCCGATGCGCTGGGCCTGGCCGCCGGAGAACTCGTGCGGGTAGCGGTCGATGTGCTCGGGGATGAGGCCGACCAGTTCCATCAGCTCCGCGGCGCGGCGGCGGGCGTCGGCCGCGCTGCTGCCCTGGACCAGCAGCGGGTCGGAGATGATCCGGGCGACCGTCTGGCGCGGGTTGAGCGAGGAGTGCGGGTCCTGGAAGACCATCTGGAGCCGGGTCCGCAGCGGGCGCAGCGCCCCCTGCGAGAGGTGGGTGATGTCCGTGCCCTCGAAGGAGATGCTGCCCCCGGTGGGCTCCAGCAGCCGCACCAGCATCCGGCCGGTGGTGGACTTGCCGCAGCCCGACTCGCCCACCAGGCCCAGGGTCTCGCCGGGCGAGAGGTCGAAGCCGACCCCGTCCACGGCGCGGATCGGGGAGCCGCGGCGGCCGGTGGCGCTGCGCCGGCCCGGGAAGGTCATCGTGAGGTCGCGGACGGACAGCAGCGGGGCGGCGCCGGCCGCGGCGCCGTCCGGGGCCGCGCCGTCGGCGGGTGCGGTCAGGGGTCCGGCGGTCATCGGGCCACCTCCTGGGCGGGGACGGCGCCGACCAGGTGGCAGGCCGCCAGCCGGGCGGCGTCGCCGTACGGGATGAGGGCCGGGCGCTCCTCGGCGCACCGCGCCCGCTGGTCCGCCGGGGCGGCCGCGGCCCGCGCGCAGCGGGGCTCGAAGGCGCAGCCGGGGGCGGGGGCGAGCAGCGAGGGCGGGGAGCCGGGGATGGCCCGCAGCGGGGCGTCGTCCTCGTCGTCCAGCCGGGGCAGCGACTCCAGCAGGCCCCGGGTGTAGGGGTGCGCGGGGTCGGCGAACAGCTCGTCCACGGTGGCCTGTTCGGCGGCCCGGCCGCCGTACATCACCAGCACGTCGTGGGCGACCCGGGCCACCACCCCCAGATCGTGGGTGATCATGATGACGCCGAGCCCCCGCTCCTGCTGGAGGCGGGCGATCAGTTCGAGGATCTGCGCCTGGACGGTGACGTCCAGGGCGGTGGTCGGCTCGTCGGCGATCAGCAGGTCCGGCTCGCAGGCCAGCGCCATCGCGATCATGGCGCGCTGGCGCATGCCGCCGGAGAACTGGTGCGGGTACTCCCCCGCCCGGCGGGCCGGTTCGGGGATGCCGACCTCGCCGAGCATGTCCACCGCGCGCTTGCGGGCGGCCGCCCGGGAGGCCCGGAAGTGCACCCGGAAGTGCTCGGCGATCTGCTCGCCGACGGTGTAGTACGGGTGCAGGCTGGAGAGCGGGTCCTGGAAGATCATGGCCATCCGGCGCCCGCGGAGGGTGGCCAGCTCCTTCTCCGGCATTCCGGTCAGCTCCCGGCCGTCGAAGGCGATGGAGCCGGTGACCTCGGCGCCGCGGTGCAGTCCCATGACGGCCAGCGAGGTGACGGACTTGCCGGAGCCGGACTCGCCGACGATGCCCAGGGTGCGGCCGGGCTCGACGGTGAAGCCGAGCGAGTCCACGGCCCGCACCGGGCCCCGGGGGGTGCTGAACGTGACGTGCAGGTCGCGCACTTCGAGCAGGGGCGCCATCAGTACCTCACCCTCGGGTCGACGACGGCGTACAGGAGGTCGACGACGAGATTGGCGACGACGATGAAGAAGGCGGCGAGCAAGGTGACGCCGAGGACCACCGGCTGGTCCGCGCTGACCAGCGCGCCGTAGAACAGCCGCCCGATGCCGGGGAGTCCGAAGATGGACTCGGTGATCACGGCGCCGGCCAGCAGCCCGCCCAGGTCCATGCCGAAGATGGTCAGGATGGGCGTCATCCCCGAGCGCAGGCCGTGCTTGAGGACGACGGCGCGCTCGGGCATGCCCTTGGCGCGGGCGGTGCGGATGTACGGCTCCGCCATCGCCTCGATCATCGAACCCCGGCTCTGGCGGGCGTACATGGCCGCGTAGAGCAGGGCGAGCGCGATCCAGGGCAGCAGCAGGTTGGAGGCCCAGCCCGCCGGGTCGTCCGTGAAGGCGTGGTAGCTCGGGTAGGGCAGCAGGCCGGCGATCCGGATCACCCCGTAGATCAGCATCACGGAGGTGAAGTACACCGGCAGCGAGGCCGCGGCGACCGCGCCGACCATCAGCGCCCGGTCGGTGAGGGTGTCCTTGCGCAGGGCGGCGGTGACGCCCGCGCCCAGGCCCAGCACCAGCCACAGGGCGGCGGCGCCGACGGCGAGGGAGGCCGAGACCGGCAGCCGGTCCATCAGCAGGTCCCAGACCGGCAGGGAGTTCTCGTAGCTGTAGCCCAGGCACGGGAAGTCGCAGGAGACCGCGAACTGGCCGGTGCCCAGGGTGCGGCCGGTGAAGATGCCGGTCACGAAGTGGGTGAACTGCTCCCACAGGGGCTGGTCCAGTCCCAGGTACTCGCGGACCGACTGGAGCCGTTCGGGGCTGCAGGTCTTGCCGCAGGCCGCGGCGGCCGGGTCGGAGGGCAGCACGTAGAAGATGACGAAGGTGACGGCCGCGATGGCCAGCAGCACCCCGACGACCCCGACGAGTCTGCGCAGCAGGTAGAGGATCACGTACGGCCGCCCCTCGGGTCGAGGATGTCGCGCAGGGCGTCACCGAGCAGGGTGAACGCGAGCACCGCGAGGAAGAGGAAGACGCTGGGGATGACGAAGTACATGGGGTCGGTCTCGTAGTACGCGACGGACTCCGCGATCATCTGGCCCCAGGACGGGGTGGGCGGGCGGACGCCCACGCCGAGGTAGCTGAGCGCGGCCTCGGTGCTGATCATCCCGGGGATGAGCAGCGTGGTGTACGCGATGACCGGCCCGGAGACCCCGGGCAGGATGTCGCGGGTCAGGATCCGCCAGGGCGGCGAGCCGCTGACGCGGGCGGCGTCGACGTACTCGCGGTGCTTGAGGGAGAGGGTCTGGCCGCGCACCACGCGGGCCACGCCGGGCCAGCCGAAGAGGCCGATGACGGAGGTCATCAGGACGATCCGGTTGACGTCCTTGGCGACGGACAGCATCGCGATCATGAAGATCAGCGAGGGGAAGGACATGGTCAGGTCCATCAGGCGGGAGAGCACCGCGTCGGTGCGGCCGCCGAAGTAGCCGGCGGCGATCCCGGCGGCGGTGCCGACCAGGACCACGATGAAGGTGGCGGTGAAGGCGATCAGGAGGGAGACCTGGGCGCCGTTCACCACGCGGGCGAACAGGTCGCGGCCGGTGACGGGTTCGACCCCGAGCCAGTGCTCGGGGCTGATCCCGCCGAAGGAGCCGAGCGGCAGGCCTCCGAGGTACGGGTCGATGGCGGACTTGTCGAACTCGTCCGGCGACCAGCCGCCGAGCGCGCCCAGCCAGGGGGCGGCGACGGCCATGAGGACGAAGAGGACGACGACGGCGAGGCTGACGCGGACGGCGGGGCGGCGGCGGAGTTCCCTCCGGGCGAGCTGCCAGGGGCTGCTGCCCGGAGGGACGGCCGCGGCCGGCGCGGTGCCGGGAGCCGGGGCGGTGGCGGTCATGGGTGGGTGGCCTCGGGGTCCGGTGCTCAGCCCTGGCCCTTGGACGCGTCCTTGAGGCCGACCGTCGCGTAGTCGATCTGGCCGACCCAGACGGGGTGGCCGAAGGCGCCCGCGATGTTGGTGCCGATCAGCAGCGGCTTGCGCTCGAGGGTGACCGGGACGGCCGGGGCCTTGGCCATGATCTCGGCGTCGAGGGCGATCCAGGCCTTGTTGGCCGCGGCGGCGTCGGTCATCGCGTTGATCTCGTCGATCCGCTTCATCGTCGCCTCGTCCTTGAACTGGGCGTAGTTGCCGCTGTTGCCCTTGACCTTGATGGTCCGGCCGTCGAAGACGAAGGGCAGGAAGGTCGAGCCGGAGGGGTAGTCCGGGCACCAGCCGGAGAGGGTCATGTCGGGGGCGGTGGTGGTGTCGCCGACCACGTCGTAGAAGGCGCCGGGGTCGACCGCGTCGATGACGGTCTCGACGCCGACCCGGGACAGCGCCTGCTGGATGGCCTCGGCCTTGGTCTTGTCACCGGTGGAGACGGTGAGGGAGACCTTCAGCTTGTCCTTGCCGGCGGCCTTCAGGAGCTCCTTGGCCTTGGCCGGGTCGCCACCGGGGGCGATCTTGAGGGTGTCGGCCTGCTTGCCGCCGGAGAGCGCGGCCGGCAGGTAGGCGGTGGCGATCTCGTTGAAGGCCGGGCCGCCGCCCGCGGTCAGCAGGGAGTCCTTGTCGACGGCGTACTGGAAGGCCTGGCGGACCTTCAGGTCGTTGAAGGGGGCGCGGGAGGTGTTGAGCTGGAGCATGGTGGTGCAGCCCTGGGACTCGGCCAGCAGGCGGGCCTTCACCTCGGGCTTGGGGAGCACCTTCGGGGCGCTCTCGGGGCGCATGTTGGCCCACTCGACGGTGGAGGCGTCGGCGCCGGCGGAGGCGATGATCCGGTCGTCGATCTGGCCGCCCTTGAGGCCCATCACCACGACGAACTTGTCCGGGTAGGCCTTGCGGACCGGGTCGGTGGCCGCGTCCCAGTGCTCGTTGCGGACCAGCACGAGCTTCTTGTCCCGCTCGTAGGACTCGATCTTGTACGGGCCCGAGGAGAAGACCCGGGCGTCGTACTGGGTGCCCGTCTCCTTCGACTGCGGGACCGGCGAGAAGGTCGGCAGCGTGGCGGTGGCCGCGAACTCGGCGACCGGGCGGTTCAGTTCGAAGACGATGGTCCGGTCGTCGGGGGTCTTGATCGAGTCCAGGTGCTTGCCCTTGAGGGGGCCGGTGTAGCCCTTGGTGTTCGCCAGGTAGCGGGCCGCGTAGTCGGGGCCGCCGGTCAAGTCCGGGGAGAAGGAGCGCTCGACGTTGTACTTGACGTCCGCGGCCTTGATGGGCGAGCCGTCCTCGTACTTGAGGCCTTCCTTGAGCTGGAAGGTCCAGGTGCGGCCGCCGTTGGAGGACTTGCCCAGGTCGGTGGCGAGGTCGGGCACCAGCTCGCTGCCGGCGGCACCGGGTTCGGCCTTGAAGGTGACCAGCGTGCGGTAGAGCAGCCGGGTGCCGAAGTCCATGGTCGGCATCACCCAGTTGCGGGCCGGGTCGAGATGGCCGAAGTCCTGGTTGGACAGGACCGTCAGGGTGCCGCCCTTGGCCGGAGTGCCCCCGAGGATCTTGCCGTCGTTGGCGGCGGCCGGGTTGACCGCGCCCTTGCCCGCGGAGCCGGAGGCCTTCTTGTCGGTGTCGGAGCAGCCTGCGGCGCCGAGTGCGACGGCGGCCACCAGGGCGGTGGCGAGGGCGAGTTGGGTGCGCTTGGTCATGGTCACTCCAGGGAAGGGCCGCGCTCTAAGGTGTGACCGGTAACATAGTAATGTGAAATTGTACTGACAAGGGGTGTGCGGGGTCGTTATCCAGCCGTGTCCAAATCCCCCCGGGTACCACGCAGTCAGGCCCCGACCTGGAAGGTCGGGGCCTGGTTCAGCGGTGTGCCGGGAGGTTACGAGGCGCTGCGCGCGTCCCCGAGCCGCCGCTTCTGGCGCGGCTCCACCGGTTCGTCACGGCTCTGCGCCCACAGCGAGCGGACGTGACCGAGGTGCCGCTCCATGAGCGCCTCGGCCGCCGCCGCGTCGCCGGAGAGCATCACGTCGAGGAGTTCGTGGTGCTCCTCCGCGGAGGGCACCAACAGGCCGGCCCGGTCCAGCCCGGTCAGCCCGTACAGGCGGGACCGCTTGCGCAGGTCGCCCACGGTCTCCACCAGGCGTTCGTTGCCCGCGAGCCCGAGCAGCCCGAGGTGGAACCTGCGGTCGGCCTCGAGGTAGCCGATCAGGTCGTGGTTGCGGGCGGTGGTGACGATCTCCTCCGCCACCGGCCGCAGGGCCTCCAGCTGCTCGGCGGTGGCCAGCGCGGTCACCCGGCCGATGGTCGGCACCTCGATCATGGCGCGCAGCTCGGTGTACTGGTCCAGGTCCCGCTCGCTGACCTCGGTCACCCGGAAGCCCTTGTTGCGGACCGGCTCGACCAGGCCCTCGCGGGCCAGGTCGAGCATGGCCTCGCGCACCGGCGTCGCCGAGACGCCGTACTCGGCCGCCAGGCCCGGGGCCGAGTAGACCTGCCCGGGCCGCAGTTCACCCGCTATCAGAGCGGCACGAAGGGCGTGGGCCACCTGATCGCGCAGCCGTTCCTGGGCCGTGATGAGATTGTGCTGCTTCAGGTCACCCATCGCTTTTCCTCCGTGAATAAGCAGAGGAACAGCGTACAATGTCACGTTTCGCTGTTCGCCCTGGCGGCGAGGTACAAGTCCTTCGCCACGGCCAGATCCTCCCAGGCCATCCCGACGCTCTTGAAGACCTGGGGATGCGTATCCCGCCGGCCGCACCGGCCGGACACCAGGTCCGCGAGGGTGCCGGCGACGTGCCCGGGCCCGATGGCCCCCTCCGCCTCCGGGACGAGCAGGTCGCCGGCCTCGCGCAGCGCCGCCGAACGGGCCTCGACGTACACCGCGGCCCGTCTGATCAGCGCCGTGTCCAGTTCCCGGGCGTCCGGCTCGTGCGAGCCCACCGCCACCACCGTCGCGCCCGGCGCCACCAGCTCCCCGTCGAACAGGGGCTCGCGGGCCGTGGTGGCGCAGACGACCAGGTCGGCCCCGGCCACGGCCTCCGGGCCCCCGGCTGCGGCCCGCGGCACCCCCAGCGCCCGGGCGTGCGCGACCAGGGCCGCCACCGCCTCCGGGCGCCGGCCGACGACCGTGAGGTCGGTCAGGTCCCGCAGCGCGAGCGCCGCCTCCAGGTGGCCCCGGGCCTGCGGGCCGGTGCCGAAGAGCACCATCCGCAGCGGCCCCGGCGCCACCAGGTGGCGCAGCGCGAGCGCGGAGACGGCCGGGGTGCGCAGCGCGGTCAGCGCGGCGCCGTCCAGCAGGGCCACCGGGGTCAGCGTCGGACCGTCCAGCAGCAGGTAGCTGCCGGTGATCCGGGGCAGGCCCCGGGCCGGGTTGCCGGGCGCCACCCCGGCGACCTTGACCCCGGCCCAGGAGCCGGTGGCCGCGGGCATCAGCAGCAGCTCGCCGCCGGGGGCGGCCAGGCTGCTGCGGTGCGGGCAGGACTCGGGGTCCAGGCCCGCCCGCAGCACCTCGGCCAGCGCCTCGGCCGCCTCGGCGGGGCCGAGCAGCCCCGCCGTCTGCGCCGCGTCCAGGTGCAGCAGCGGCCCGGTCACAGCAGGAAGCCCGTGCCGAGGCCGTCGTGCGGGTCCAGCACGAAGGTGTGCTCACCGGTGCGGTAGGCCGTGCCGGTCACCTCCGTGACGATGCCCCGCTCCCCCGGCGTCCCGACCGTACGGCCGGTGAAGACCGTGCCGGCCACCGACTCGTGGAGGAGGTCGTCGCCGGGGGCCAGCAGCCCGTCCTCGGCCAGCAGCGCCAGCCGGGCCGAGGTCCCCGAACCGCAGGGCGAGCGGTCGATCTGGCCGTCCGCGAACACGGTGACGTTGCGCTGGTGCGGCCCGAAGGGCGTGTCCGGCATCTCGTCGTACAGGATGACCCCGTAGACCCCGGACAGCAGCGGGCTCTCCGGGTGCCAGGTGGCCGGGTGGGTGGCCAGCGCCGTCCGGATCTCCCGGCCGGCCCGGACCAGCTCCGGCAGGTCCGCGAGGGTCACCTCCAGGCCCAACTGCCGGGCGGGCAGGGCCGCGTAGCAGGCGCCGGCGTGGGCGACGTCCACCTCGGCGACGCCCCGTCCGGTGGCCACCGGCACCTTCCGGGCGGTGACCCTGGCGGGCACGTTCCGGAAGGTGACGCCGGTGGTGCGGCCGGCGGTGCGGTGCACGGTGGCGGTGACCCGGCCCGAGGGCACGTCGATCCGCACCGGCACCGAGCCCTCTTCGGGGGCCGCCACCAGCCCGCTGTCCACGGCCCAGGCGCCCAGCGCCATGGTGCCGTGGCCGCAGGCGGTGGAGAACCCGTCCTTGTGCCAGAAGAGGACGCCCAGGTGGGCACCGTCGTCGTCCGGGGGGACCACGAACCCGCCGTACATCCCGGCGTGTCCGCGCGGCTCCCGGACCAGCAGCCGGCGTACGTCGTCCAGCGGGCCGGGCCGGGGCGCGGTGCCGGAGCCGCCGGCGCCGATGGCGGTGGCGCAGCGCTCGGCGACCGTGTCGCCCGGGACCGGCGGCAGCCCGCCGGTCACGATCCGGAAGGGCTCCCCGGCGGTGTGGTAGTCCGTGGTGCGGACCTCCCGGACCCCGTCCGCCGCGCTCACAGCAGGAATCCGGCGGGGAACGGGTCGGTCGGGTCCAGGAAGTACTGGGCCGTGCCGGTGATCCAGGCCCGTCCGGTGACCGTCGGGACGACGGCCGGCAGGCCGCCGACGGTGGTCTCCTCGACCAGCCGGCCGGTGAACTCCGTGCCGATGAAGGACTCGTTGACGAAGTCCCGGCCGATCGGGAGCGCGCCGCGGGCGTGCAGCTGGGCCATCCGGGCGGAGGTGCCGGTGCCGCACGGGGAGCGGTCGAACCAGCCGGGGTGGATGGCCATGGCGTGCCGCGAGCGCACCGCGTCCGAGCCGGGGGCGGCGAGGTAGACGTGCTTGACCCCGGCGATGGACGGGTTCTCGGGGTGCACCGGGCGCTCCGGCGAGGCGTTGATCGCGGCCATCACGGCCAGTCCCGCCTCGATCAGCTCCTGCTTGCGCTCCCGGTCGAACGGCAGCCCCAGCGCGTCGAGTTCGACGAAGGCGTAGAAGTTTCCGCCGTAGGCCAGGTCGTAGGTGACCGTGCCGAGACCGGGCACCTCGACCTTGCGGTCCAGGCCGACGCAGAAGGAGGCCACGTTGGTGAGGGTGACCGACTTCGCGCGGCCGTCCTCGACCTGGACGTCGACGCTGACCAGTCCGGCCGGGGTGTCGAGGCGGACCGTGGTGACCGGTTCGACGACCGGGACCATGCCGGTCTCGACCAGGACGGTGGCCACCCCGATGGTGCCGTGGCCGCACATCGGCAGCAGGCCGGAGACCTCGATGTAGAGGACCCCGTAGTCGGCGTCGGGCCGGGTGGGCGGCTGGAGGATCGCGCCGCTCATCGCGGCGTGGCCGCGCGGCTCGTACATGAGCAGGGTGCGCAGGTCGTCCAGGTGCTCGATGAAGTGGAGCCGGCGCTCGGCCATGGTGGCGCCGGGGATCACCCCGACGCCGCCGGTGATCACCCGGGTGGGCATGCCCTCGGTGTGGCTGTCGACCGCGTGGTAGACGTTCTTCGTCCGCATGACTAGTCGAGACCCTCTGCGATGACCTTCTCGGTGGCGGCGCGGACGGCGGCCTCGATCTCGCCGGTGAGCGGGAAGCGGGGCGGCCGGGTGGCGCCGCCGGGGCGGCCGGCGATGTCCATGGAGAGCTTGATGGCCTGGACGAACTCGGTCTTGGAGTCCCAGCGGAAGAGCGGGTGCAGGGACTTGTAGAGCGGCAGCGCGGTCTCCAGGTCGCCGGCGACGGCGGCCCGGTAGAGCGCGGCGCTGGAGCGCGGCAGGGCGTTGGGGTAGCCGGCGATCCAGCCGACCGCGCCGGCCAGCGCCAGCTCCAGGAGCACGTCGTCGGCACCGATCAGCAGGTCCAGGCCCGGGGCGAGTTCGGCGATCTCGTAGGCGCGGCGGACGTCGCCGCTGAACTCCTTGACGGCCACGATGCTGCCCTCGGCGTGGATCTTCGCGAGCAGCGCGGGGGTCAGGTCGACCTTGGTGTCGTACGGGTTGTTGTACGCGACCACCGGCAGGCCGGCCTTGGCGACCTCGGCGTAGTGGGCGCGGACGGTGTCCTCGTCGGCGCGGAAGGCGTTGGGGGGCAGCAGCAGGACGGAGCCGGCGCCGGCCTCGGCGGCCTGGTCGGTCCAGCGGCGGGCCTCGGCGCTGCCGTACGCGGCGACGCCGGGCATCACGCGGTCGCCGTCACCGGCGGCCTCGACCGCGGTGCGCACGACGCGGGCGCGCTCCTCGTCGGTCAGGGTCTGGTACTCGCCGAGCGAGCCGTTGGGGACGACCCCGTCGCAGCCGTTGGCGATCAGCCAGGCCACGTGCTCGCCGTAGGCGTCGTAGTCGATGGAGAGGTCTTCCCGCAGCGGCAGCGCGGTGGCGACCATGATTCCGTGCCACGGACGGGTACGGGGCGGGGTGGACGCGAGGGTCATGGCAGGGGCTCCCTAGTGTGGTGTGTGACATTGTACTGACAGCTGTGAGAGGCCACAAGGGCCTTGCGGGATGGTTCAGTCCAAGCCGCCGGCCGCCGCCGGGTCCCCGTCCGGGTGCTCGGCGGGCAGCGCGGCGAGGTTGCGCAGCGGCACCGGGCAGGAGAAGGGCCGGCGGTCGGCGGCCGGGTCGGCACCGGTCAGGGCGGCCACGGCCGAGCCGCACATCCGGCCCTGGCACCAGCCCATCCCGGCGCGGGTGAGGAGTTTGACGGTCCGGGCGTCCCGGGCGCCGAGGTCCTGCACGGCCTCGCGGACCCGGCCGGCCGGTACCTCCTCGCAGCGGCACACGTCCGTGTCGTCGGACAGCCAGCCGGTCCAGCCGCTCCCCGGGCGGTGGGCCGCGGCCATGGCGTCGGCGAAGGCCCGCAGTCTCGCGCGCCGCCGCACCAGGGGCGCCGTGGTGCCCGCGACCGGCCCGCCGGACAGCTCGCGGACCACCGCGTGGGCCGCCAGCTCCCCCTCGGTGAGCGCCAGTTGCGCACCGCCGATGCCACCGGTCTCCCCCGCGGCCCACAGCCCCGGTACCGAGGTGCGCTGGCTCGCGTCGAGGGTGAGCGCCGGGGTGCCGTCGGGGGTGTGGTGGGTGGCGCAGCCCAGGGCGGTGGCCAGTTCGAGCTGCGGGACCAGGCCATGGCCGACGGCCAGGGCGTCGCAGGGGATCCGGCGGCCGGTGCCGGGGACCGGCCGCCAGTCGCGGTCCAGCTTGCTGACCGTGACGGCCGCCACCCGGTCGGTGCCGTGCGCCTCGGTGACCGCGTGCCGGGTCAGCAGCCGGACCCGGTGGCGCAGCAACCCGCCGCCGTACAGGGCGCCTTCGGCGAGCTTGCCGGGGTTGCGGGCCAGCGCCGCCAGCCGGCCGGCGTACCCGGTGTAGGAGGCGGCCTCGACCACCGCGGGGACCCGCGCCCCGGCGGCGGCCAGCGAGCCGGCCACCGCGAGCAGCAGCGGGCCGCTGCCCGCCACCACCACCCGGCGGCCGGGCAGCACCAGGCCGGCCTTGAGCATGGCCTGGGCACCGCCCGCGCCGATCACACCGGGCAGCGTCCAGCCGGGGAAGGGCAGTTGGCGCTCGTAGGCCCCGGTGGCCAGCAGCACCGCCCGGGCGGTCAGCGCGAGCGGGCGCTCCTCGGGGCCGGCCACGGCGTGCAGGGTCCACCGCGGCGCGGCGCCGGTGACGCCCCACACGTGGTGCCCGGGCCGGTAGTCGATGCGCCCGGCGGCCTCGTGGGCGCGCAGCGCGGCGAGCCGGTCGGCGAAGGGGCGCCAGTCGTGGTGCAGGGCCTCGGGCCGCTCGGCGCCGAGGCCGGGGGCGGGGTGCCGGTAGAACTGCCCGCCGGGGCGGTCGGCCGCGTCCAGCAGGACCACCCGCAGGCCGAGGTCCGCGGCCGTGACGGCCGCGGCCAGCCCCGCGGGACCGGCGCCGACCACCGCGAGGTGCACGGGCTCGGGGTGGCCGGCGGCCGCCGGGTCAGTCGCCGAGTTCGGCATGGCCGGTCCCTTCCTGGGTGGTGACGGTGTCGCCGGGGCGGGCGGGCACCAGGCAGGCCCGCTGGTTGGCCCGGCCGTTGACCGTGACCAGGCAGTCGTAGCAGGCGCCGATGCCGCAGAAGACGCCGCGCGGGGCGCCGCCGCCGCGGGTGGTGCGCCAGGACAGGACGCCGGCGCCCCACAGGGCCGCCGCGATGCTCTGGCCCTCCTGGACCTCGATGGCCCGGCCGTCGAACTCGAGGGTGTACGAGGTCGCGGGCGCCCCGCCCACCAGGGCGCGGGGGGTCCGGGCGGGCTGCCGGTCTCGGGTCATCGGTCGGCTCCGGGGGCGGGGGTGTCGTCGAATCGCTCGGGTCGGAAGGGGGCCGGGTCCACGGTGGCCGGGCCGCCGGCCAGGGCCTCGGCGATCAGCAGGCCGGTGGCCGGGGCGAGGCCGATGCCGGCGCCCTCGTGGCCGCAGGCGTGCAGCAGGCCGGGGGCCCGCGGGTCCCGGCCGATGGCCGGCAGGTGGTCGGGCAGGTAGGGGCGGAAGCCGTGGTAGGTGCGCAGGACCTTGACGTCGGCCAGGGCCGGGAAGAGCGCGGCGGCCTGGCCGGCGAGCCGGCGCAGCGCCTCGGTGGACAGGGTGCGGTCGAAGCCGACGCGTTCGCGGGTGGCGCCGATCAGCACGGGACCGGCGGGGGTGCCCTCGACCACGCCGGAGGACTGGAGCGCGGCGGAGCCGCTGGCCACGTCGGCGATGTAGTCGGCGGCGTAGACCTTGTGCCGGACCAGTCGGGGCAGCGGCTCGGTGACGAGCACGAAGCCGCGGCGGGGCAGCACGGGCAGGCGGACCCCGGCGAACTCCGCGATCCGGCCGCTCCAGGTGCCGGCGGCGTTGACCACGTGGGCGGCCGGGATGTCGCCCGTGCTGGTGCGCACCCCGGTGACGGTGCCGCCGGGGCCGGTCAGCAGCCCGGTGACCTCGGTGCCGAGGTGCACCCGGGCGCCGGCCCGGCGGGCGGCGCGCAGGAGTTGGGCGGCGGCCTGGGCCGGCTGCACCTGGGCGTCCTGCGGGTAGTGGAAGCCGCCGGCGAAGCCGGGGGCCAGGTGCGGCTCCAGGTCGGCCAGCCGGTCGGCGGGGACCTCCTGGGAGGTGACCCCGGCGGCCCGCTGGCCGTCGGCGAAGGCGCGCAGGGCCTTCAGGGTGGTCTCGTCGGGCGCCACGACGAGACCGCCCTTGGGCTCGTACTCGGTTTCCGGGGGCAGGACGTCGGTCAGCTCGCGCCAGAGTCGGGTGGACAGCAGGGCGAGGTCGAGCTCCGGTCCCGCCTCCTTGTCGGAGACGAGCAGGTTTCCCTCTCCGGCACCGGTGGTGCCGCCCGCGACGGGACCGCGGTCGAGCACGGTGACGGAGAGACCGGAGCGGCTGGCGTAGTACGCGCAGGCCGCTCCCACGACGCCCGCGCCGATGATGACGGCGTCCGGGAGGTGTCTGTTGGGCACGACAGTAATATGTCACATAACTCAGTGGCGGCCAAGGGTCCCGGCAGCGGTTCCCGCGCGCTCCGCGACGGCCGGCCCGGCCCCCCGTGGACGGGGCCGACCGCCGCGGCGGCTCGCCGCTAGCTGCGCAGCGGGCCCTCGCAGGAGTAGGCGGAGGTACCGGCCTTGTTGGTGCTCCAGATCTCCACCGGGCCGAAGGAGCAGTTCATGTCGGCCAGGTTGTTGGAGGCGGCGCCGGCCCGGTCGAGGATGAAGTAGTCCACCGTCTCGGACATGTCCTTGAAGACCTGGTCCGGGCTGCGGAAGTTCTTCAGGTTGGCCGTGATCCGGCCGGTGCAGACGAAGCGGCGCTTGCCGGTGTCGCCGTTCTCCACGCAGTCGGGGTTGTTGTAGGTGGCGGTGGCGAAGGAGGACTTCACCGCGGCCAGCGAGGCGTCCCGCAGCTGGTCGTTGGCGGTGAAGACGGTGTTGGGCACGAAGAGCTGGTCGAGCTTGGCGATCTGCGCGTCCAGGAACTTGTCGTAGGCCCGCTGGAGGTAGGCGTCGCCGCCCATCCGGTTGCGCCAGGCGTCGAAGCCCGCCGGGTCGTCGGCGCGCAGGTAGCCGTACATCTCGCGCAGCAGCGAGGGCTGCTCGTTCCACAGGAACTCGAAGAACGTGCCGGCGTAGTTGTAGAAGCGGAAGCCGTCGCCGTCGTACGTCGCGTTGAGCAGCTGCTCGACGCTCATCCGGGGGCCGCCGCCGGCGGTGTCGGCGATGATGCCCCGGACCAGGGACTTGCGCACCGCGATGCCGTCGTCGCGGGTGGCCCCGTCGAAGAACTCCGCGGTGCCCTCGTCCATCGCGGTGGTGCGGTCCCCCTGGTACCAGGCGCCCTGGCCGAAGGAACCGGGCACCGCCCAGCGGCCGTTGAGGTAGTGCGTGTACTCGTGGCGGAAGAGCTCCTCGAGCGTCAGCGTGGAGTCCTGGGGGACCCGGCGCTGGTACGTGTAGAAGGTCGCGCCGCTCTCGATGTACACGCCGCCGTTGTTGGTGCCCATGCCCGTCAGGAGCGGGTGGTACATCTCGTAGTCCGCGCGGGAGGCGTACAGGACGATGTTGAGGGTGGTGTTGACGTCCCCGGCCAGCGGCTGGTCGGTGCCGATCACCCGGAAGAACTGCGACTTGACGCGCTTGCTGGCGTAGTAGAGCTGGTCGACGGTGGCCCGGTCGAGGGCGGTGCGGACCTTGATGCCGCCGTTGTCGTAGGTGTACGTGTTCGGGAAGAGCCTGGCCTCGACGTCCTCCTTGCAGACGCCGTACTGCTTGCAGGCGCCGTAGGTGTTGAGCCAGGAGACGACCTTGGCCCACTGCTCGCTGCCGGTGCCGTAGATCCGCACGACCGAGGCGAGGATCTGGCCCAGGTCGGCGACCACCGCGTCCTTGAGGCCGTCGATCTGGCCGAAGCGGGCGTACTCGCTGATCGCGTCGCGCGCCACCCAGGCGTTCGCGGTGCCCTTGAGGTGGGTGTACTCGGCGAAGGCCCGGAAGACGGCGCGGTAGCCGGGGTTCTGGGCCACCGCGGCGTGGAAGGCGGCGTCGTTGTTGCCCGGGTAGACGCCCAGGTAGTTGACGGACAGGGCGGCGAGCGCGGCGCCGGCCCAGGCGGTGTCCAGGTTGGTGGCCGGGTGGTCGGGGTCCATGGTGGCCAGCACCCGCGGGATGAGGTCGATCTGGTGCTGGCGCAGGCCCGGGGCGCTGCCCGCGTACAGCGCCTCGCGCAGGGTGTTGGCGTTGCTGCGGGTGACGTCGAAGGTACGGGCGGCGGTCCCGAAGGCGGCTATCGCACCCCGCATGGCGTCGACGGTGGGGGCGTCGGTGACGTCGATCTCGGAGCGCGAGTAGTCGTGGTAGGCGACGGCGTGGAGGTAGGTGAACATCTCCTCCAGGTTGCTGCCGTTCTTCCCGTCGTGGCCGGCGGCCAGCTGGGCTATCCGGCGGGAGACGGCCTGGACGTGGGCATCGGACATGACGGGCGCCAGGCGGTAGTCCCAGGTCCAGATCAGGTCTCTCAGACAGCCGTCGGCCTTGACCGCGGGGTCCCCGAGGAAGTCGGCGAACCGCTCGGGGCTCAGTCCGGTGATGCCGTCCAGGGTGCAGGGGACGCCGGCCGCGGTGGTGGCGGGCGCCTGCGCGGCGCGGGACAGGGCGGGGGCCTTGGCCTTCTTGGCGGCGGTCGCGGCGCCGGCCACCCGGCCGGCCGCCAGGCCGCCGGGGGCGGGGGCGGCGGCGCGGGTGATCTTGGGGGCCGCGCCCAGGTGCTGCACCTCGTCGAAGGGGTTGGGCGCCGCGGTGGGGGCGGGGCGCGCCGCGGTGAAGGCGGTGGGGGCCGTGGCAGGCGTGGTCTCGGCGGCCTGGACCATGGTCTGGCCCGCCGTGGCGAGGAGGGTGGCGGTGATGGCGGCGGCAAGGAAGGGCCTGCGCACGGTGCTCAACGTGGTCACCAAGGACTCCTGGGTGGGGAGAAGTGGGGGCGGCACGAAAATGTGCCGAAATATGGGGCCGCCACCGTCAAATCACCTGCGTGGAGCGGGTGTTGACGGATGATGACCCCGTGCCATGTGAGCTGTAACATAGTAATGTGAAATTGCACTGACAAGGGGTGTGCACCTCCCGTTTTCCGGAGGTACACCTTCCGACCGCCCGCCACGCCAGGGAGCACCCGTGACCGACACCCCCTCCCGCCTCCACATCGGTAGCCACGACCTGCCGGCATCAGCCGAGTTGACCCGCTTCATGGCGGGCGGCTGGGCCCCCTCGCCGCTGCCCGCCGAGGTCCGCGTCCCGGGCCACGCCGTCACCCCGGCCCGCCGGGCCAAGCTCTCCGCCCGCTTCCCCGGCGAGCGGCTGGTCGTCCCGGCCGGCGAGCTGAAGGTCCGCTCCTACGACTGCGACTACCGCTTCCGGCCGCACAGCGCGTACGCCTGGCTCACCGGGCTGACCGGCGAGGACCAGGTCGGCCACGTGCTGGTGATGGAGCCGCAGGGCCCGCACGGCCACGAGGCGGTCCTCTACCTGCGCCCCCGCTCCCCGCGCGCGGGCGGCAACGAGGAGTTCTACCGCGACCGCCGCTACGGCGAGTTCTGGGTGGGCCGCCGCCCCGACCTCGCCGAGGCCGAGCGGCTGACCGGGCTGCGCTGCGCCCATCTGGACGACCTGGGCGACCTGGCCGCCGTCACCGGCCGCGAGCTCACCACCGACATCGAACTGGCCTCCGCCCTCTCCGAGTTGCGCCTGCTCAAGGACGCCTGGGAGGTCGAGCAGCTGCAGCTCGCGGTGGACATCACCACCGCCGGCTTCGAGGACGTGGTCCGGGAGCTCCCCCGGGCGCTGGCGCACCCGCGCGGGGAGCGCTGGATCGAGGGCGTCTTCGGCCGGCGGGCCCGCGCCGAGGGCAACGGCACCGGCTACGAGACCATCGCCGCCTCCGGCGCGCACGCCTGCGTGCTGCACTGGATCCGCAACGACGGCCGGCTGGACGCGAAGGACCTGCTGCTGCTCGACGCGGGCGTGGAGACCGACAGCCTCTACACCGCCGACATCACCCGCACCCTGCCGCTGTCCGGGCGCTTCTCACCGGTCCAGCGGCAGGTGTACGAGCTGGTACTGGCCGCCCAGGACGCGGGCATCGCCGCGCTGCGCCCCGGCGCCAGCTTCCGGGACTTCCACCGGGCGGGCATGAAGGTGATCGCCGAGGGACTGGCCGAGTGGGGCGTCCTGAAGAACGCCGAGGGCGACCTGCACCGCCGCTACACCCTCTGCAGCAGCGGCCACATGCTCGGCCTGGACGTCCACGACTGCGGCAAGGCGCGCGCCGAGACGTACCTGGACGGCGTGCTGGAGGAGGGCCAGGTGCTCACCGTGGAGCCCGGCCTCTACCTCCAGCCCGATGACGAGACCCTGCCGGCGGAACTGCGCGGCCTCGGCGTCCGCATCGAGGACGACCTGGTCATCACCGCCGACGGCGCCCGCCTGATGTCGGGAGCCCTGCCCCGGACCCCGGAGGGGATCGAGGAGTGGATGGGCGGGTTGCTGGAGGGGTGAGGCCGGGGTCCGGGAGCGCGGGACCGCACGGCGGGTCTCAGTCGAGGACGGCGATTCCGTCGAGTTCGACCAGGGCTTCCTCGTCCCAGAGGCGGACCGTGCCGATGACCGCCATCGCGGGGTAGTCGCGGCCGGCCAGCCGGCGCCAGATGCGGCCCAGTTCGGGGGCGTGGGCGCGGTAGTCGGCCACGTCCACCGCGTACACGGTGACCCGGGCCAGCCGGTCGGGGGTGCCGCCCGCGGCGTGCAGGGCGGCGAGGAGGTTGGTCAGGGCCGTCTCGAACTGGGCGGGCAGGGTGTCGCCGACCACCTTGCCCGCCCCGTCCAGCGCGGTCTGGCCGGCCAGCATCACCAGGCGGCCGCCGGTGGCCACCACCGCGTGCGAGAAGCCGGTGGCCGGCGAGAGGCCGGGCGGGTTCACGCGCTCCAGGCTCATCGGTACAACTCCTTCGCGATGATGGTGCGTTGCACCTCGCTGGCGCCCTCGTAGATCCGCGGCGCGCGCACCTCCCGGTAGAGGTGTTCGAGCAGGTGGCCCCGCTCCAGGGCGACGGCGCCGTGCAGTTGGACCGCGTGGTCGACGACGTACTGCGCGGTCTCGGTGGCCAGCAGCTTCGCCATGGCCGCGCGCCGGGGCACGTCCGGTGCGCCACCGTCGTACGCCCCGGCCGCCGCGTAGACCAGCAGCCGGGCCGCCTCGGTGCGGGTGGCCATCTCGGCGACCCGGTGGGCGACCGCCTGGAGGTCGGCCAGCACCCCGCCGAAGGCGGTCCGCCCGGCGGTGTGCGCGAGGGTGGCGTCCAGGGCGGCCTGCGCCATCCCGACGGCGAAGGCGCCGACGCTGGGCCGGAAGAGGTTGAGGGTGTCCATGGCGACCCGGAAGCCGCCGCCGGCCTCCCCGAGCCGGTCCTCGGGCCCGACCGGGACCCCGTCGAAGGCCAGTGCGCCGATCGGGTGCGGGGAGAGCATGTCCAGGGCCCGGCCCGCGAGCCCGGGGCGGTCGGCCGGTACGAGGAAGGCGCTGACCCCGCGCGCCCCCGGCGCTTCCCCCGTCCGGGCGAAGACGGTGTAGAAATCCGCCTCCGGGGCGTTGGAGATCCACTTCTTCTCACCGGTCAGCCGCCAGCCGGCGCCGTCCGGTACGGCGTCCAGGGCGAGCGCGGCCGCGTCCGAGCCGGCCCCCGGCTCGCTCAGCGCGAAGGCCGCCACCGCGCGTCCGGCGCGCACCCCGGGAATCCAGCGGTCACGCTGTGAGGGTGTGCCGAAGCGCAGGACGGGGTGCCCGCCGAGCCCCTGGAGGGCGAGGGCCGTCTCCGCCTCGGTGCACTCCTGCGCGAGGGATTCCCGCAGCAGGCAGAGCTCCAGCGCCCCGGAGGTGAAGAGCCGGTCCAGCAGGCCCAGTTCGCCGAGTGCGGCCAGCAGCGGGCGGTTGACCCGGCCCGGCTCCCCCTTCTCGGCGAGCGGGCGCAGCCGGGCCGCGGCCTGGTCCCGCACCTGGCGGCACCACTCCTCCTGCTGCTGGTCCAGCGCGAAACTCGGCATCCGCCGCCTCATTTCTATCGCGTTCAGTTGACTGCCGTCACCATCACGATACGCTCGAGTGGCAGTCGCGCGGCACCCGGCACCACCCCTTTTCCGGACCGTTGCCAGGAGGCGAACCCGCCTTGGAGCTCATGCCGTCGGCCCATGCCGACACCTTCACCCGGGACCACCTGCCGCCCCCGGACCAGTGGCCGGAGCTCCTTCCGCCGGCCGGGCCGGCCTATCCCGACCGGCTGAACTGCGGTGCCGAGCTGCTGGACGCCACCATCGAACGGCTCGGGCCCGACCGGCCGGCCTTCCGCACCGCGGACGGCGGCGTCTGGTCGTACGGGCAGGTGCGGGAGGAGGTGGACCGGATCGCCCATGTGCTCACCTTCGACCTGGGCGTGGTGCCCGGCAACCGGGTGCTGCTGCGCGGGCCCACCGGCCCCTGGCTGGCGGCCTGCTGGCTGGCCGTGATGAAGGCCGGCGCGGTGGCCGTCACCGTCCTGGCCCAGCAGCGGGCCCAGGAGCTGGCGACGGTGTGCGGGATCGCCCGGGTCAGCCACGCCCTGTGCCATGTGACCGCCCTGGACGACCTGGTCAAGGCGGCGGTACCGGGGCTGCGGATCACCCCGTACGGCGGCGACGCCCCCGAGGACCTGCTGCGGCTGACGGCCGGGAAGCCGGCCAAGTACCCGGCCGTGGAGACCTCGGCCGACGACGTCGCGCTGATCGCCTTCACCTCCGGCACCACCGGACGGCCCAAGGGGTGCATGCACTTCCACCGGGACCTGCTGGCGGTGGCCGACACCTTCTCCCGGCAGGTGCTGCGGCCCGGTCCGGACGACGTCTTCGCCGGCAGTCCCCCGCTCGGCTTCACCTTCGGCCTCGGCGGACTGCTGGTCTTCCCGCTCCGGGCCGGCGCCTCCACCCTGCTGCTGGAGCAGGCCGGCCCCCGGCAGCTGCTGCCCGCGCTGGCCGCCCACCGGGTCTCGGTGCTCTTCACCGCGCCCACCGCCTACCGGGCGATGCTGGACGAGCTGGCCGGACACGACCTGAGCGCCCTGCGCCGGTGCGTCTCGGCGGGCGAGAACCTGCCCGCCGCCACCTGGGAGGCCTGGCGCGCGGCCACCGGCCTGCGGATCATCAACGGCATCGGCGCCACCGAGCTGCTGCACATCTTCATCTCGGCCGCCGACGGGGACATCCGCCCGGGCACCACCGGGACCGCGGTGCCCGGCTGGCAGGCCCGGGTGGTGGACCGGGCCGGCCGCCCGGTGCCGGACGGCGAGCCGGGGCTGCTGGCCGTGCGCGGCCCGGTGGGCTGCCGGTACCTGGCCGACGCCCGGCAGCGGGAGTACGTCCGGGACGGCTGGAACCTCACCGGGGACACGTACGTGCGCGACCCGGACGGCTACTTCCGCTACGTCGCCCGGGCCGACGACATGATCATCTCGTCGGGTTACAACATCGCCGGACCGGAGGTCGAGGAGGCCCTGCTGCGCCATCCGGAGGTGACCGAGGCGGCGGTGGTGGGACGGCCCGACGAGCGGCGCGGCCAGGTGGTGGTGGCGTACGCCGTGCTGCGGGCCGGATCCCGGCTCACCGCGGAGGACCTGCGGGCCTTCATGAAGACCGAGCTGGCCCCGCACAAGTGCCCGCGGGTCTTCGTCTTCCCCCCGGAACTGCCGCGCACCGCCACCGGCAAACTCCAGCGGTACCGGCTGCGCGATCTAGAGTGAGACCGTGGCCGAGCAGCACACCCCCCGATCCCTGATCGTCACCCTCTACGGCGCCTACGGGCGGCCGGAGCAGGGCCCCGTCCCGGTGGCCTCGCTGATCCGGCTGCTCGGCGCCGTGGGGGTCGACGCGCCCTCCGTGCGGTCCTCCGTCTCCCGGCTCAAACGCCGCGGCTTCCTCGTCCCCGAGCGGACGCCCGAGGGTGCGGCGGCGTACGGCCTGTCGGACGAGGCCCGCGAGCTGCTGGCCGACGGCGACCGGCGGATCTACGGCCCGCCGCCCGCGGGCGGGGAGCCGGGCTGGGTCCTCGCGGTCTTCTCGGTGCCCGAGCAGGAGCGCAACAAGCGGCACCTGCTGCGCTCCCGGCTGGCCCGGCTCGGCTTCGGCACCGCCGCCCCGGGCGTGTGGATCGCGCCCGCCCGGCTGTACGACGAGGCCCGGCACACCCTGGAACGGCTGCAACTGCGGCCGTACGTCGAGCTGTTCCGCGGGGAGCACCTGGGCTTCGCGGCCACCGCGGAGGCGGTCTCCCGCTGGTGGGACCTGACCGCCATCGCCAAGCAGCACGAGGAGTTCCTGGACCTGCACGAACCGGTGCTGCGCGGCTGGCAGTCCGGCCGGGAGCCGGAGCCCGAGCAGGCGTACCACGACTACCTGCTGGCCCTGGACTCCTGGCGGCGGCTGCCGTACGCCGACCCGGGGCTGCCGGCGGCCCTGCTGCCCTCCGACTGGCCGGGCGACCGCTCGGCGGCGGTCTTCGCCGAACTGCACGCCCGGCTGCACGCGGTGGGCGGGGGGTACGTGCGCGGCTGAGGCCGGTCCGGTCCGGCCGGGCCCGCCGTGGCGGGCGCCGGCCGGCGGGAGTCACCTGCGCCAGAAGAGGTGGTGCACGACGCCGCCGCCCGGGCTGGGCACCACGTCGCAGTGGAAGCGGTCGTACAGGTCCTCCGGGGAGTCCCACAGGCGCAGCCCGGTCCCGAACTTCATCGGGGAGACCGCCACGTGCAGGGTGTCGACCAGGTCGGCGTCGAGGAACTGGCGGATGGTGCTCACCCCGCCGCCGAGCCGGACGTCCTTGCCCTGTGCGGCCTCCTTGGCCTGGCGCAGCACGGTCGCCGGGTCGGCGTCGACGAAGTGGAAGGTGGTGTCCGAGAGGGCGAACGACGGCCGCGGGTGGTGGGTGAGCACGAACACCGGGGTGTGGAAGGGCGGTTCGTCACCCCACCAGCCCTGCCACTCGTGGTCCTGCCAGGGGCCGCGCTGCGGGCCGAACTTGTTGCGGCCCATGATCTCGGCACCGATGTTGTTGGCGAAGTCGCGGGTCAGGTAGTCGTCCAGGCCCCGGCTGCCGCCGGGATCGGTGCGGTTGGGCCAGCCGGCGGTGGCGGTGGCCCAGCCGAACATGCTCATCGGGTCGACGTGCCCGAAGGGCCGCTCCAGGGTCTGGTCCTCGCCGGCGCCGATGCCGTCGCTCGATACGTTGAAGTTCTGCACCCTCAGCAGCTGGGGCATGGTGGTCCTCCTGGTGGTGGGTCCGACGGAGTACTGACTCCCGTCCCGGGCGGAACTCATCGTTGCGCCCGGGGCGGGTCGGGCGGGGGTGCCCCGCCGGGGGAAAAGCGGGTGCGGGCGGAGGGGGGTGGCGCCGCATACTCGTCCATGGACTGGACCTTCACCGAAGACCTGGGCGCCTTCGCGAGCGCCGCCGGGCCGGCCGTCGCGGCCCGGCCTGCCGCCAATACCGTGCTGTTGAGCACGCTGGACCGGCTGACCCGCCGGGGGCTGCACGCCTACGGGCCGCGGGCGCCGCGGTTCGGCTGGTGGGCGGGACCGGACGGCGCCGTCGCGGCGGCGGTGTGGACCCCGCCGCACCCCTTGGTCGTCACCGGACTACCGCCGGCGGCTGCCCTCGCCCTCGTCCGGGCCCTGACGGCCGAACCGCTGCTGGCCGGGCTGGAGGGGGTCAACGCGGCCCGCGCCGACGCCGAGCTGCTGGCGGGGGCGTGGGGGCGGCCGACCAGGGTGGCCGAGGAGCTGCGGCTGTACCGGCTGGCCGGACTGGTCCCGCCGGACCCGGCCCCGGCGGGGGGCCCACGGCCGGCGGGCGGGGCGGACGTGCCGCTGGTGCTGGAGTGGCTGGAGGGGTTCCGGACCGAGCTGGGGATGACGGCCCTGGCGGACGAGGCGTGGGTCGCGGACCGGCTGTCCTACGGCGGGATCACGCTGTGGGAGGACGGCGGGCGGCCGGTCTCCCTGGCCTGCCGGACCAGGCGGCTGGGCGGGGCGACGCGGATCGGGCCGGTGTACACGCCGCGGGCCGATCGGGGGCGGGGGTATGCGGCGGGGGCCACCGCCGAGGCCTCTCGGCTGGCGCCGGCCGGCGAGGTCCTCCTCTTCACGGACCTCGCGAACCCCACGAGCAACGCCCTCTACCAACGCCTCGGCTACACCCCCGTCATGGACCGCCTCCACCTCACCACCACGTGACCCGGCCGGCGATGGGCCCGGCCCACGCCCTGAAGCGCGGCGGGGCTGGGGGTCAGGGGAGGGTGAGGCGGGGTTTGGGGGTGTCGGTTCGGGGGGTGGGGGGGCGGCGGCTGCCGGCTCGGTAGGGGGCGGGCCAGGGGGCGGCGGGGCCCGTGTAGGACTGCTCGGCGGCCGCGTGGAGGGTCCAGTGGGGGTCGTACAGGTGGGGCCGCGCCAGCGCGCACAGGTCGGCCCGTCCCGCCAGCAGCAGGGAGTTCACGTCCTCCCAGGACGAGATGGCCCCGACCGCGATCACCGGCACCCCCGTCTCGTTGCGGATCCGGTCCGCGTACGGCGTCTGGTACGACCGCCCGTACTCGGGCCGCTCCTCGGCGACCACCTGCCCGGTGGAGACGTCGACGGCGGCCGTCCCGTGCGCCGCGAAGGCCGCCGCGATCGCGACCGCGTCCTCCGCCGTGGTGCCCCCCTCGGCCCAGTCCGTGGCGGAGATGCGGACCGTCATCGGCCGGTCGGCCGGCCAGACCTGCCGTACCGCGTCGAAGACCTCCAGCGGGAAGCGGAGCCGCCCGGCGAGCGTCCCGCCGTACCCGTCGGTGCGGTGGTTGGTCAGCGGCGAGAGGAAGCCCGACAGCAGGTAGCCGTGCGCGCAGTGCAGTTCGAGCAGGTCGAAGCCGCAGTCGGCGGCCCGGACCGCCGCCGAGACGAACTGGTCCCGGATCGCAGCCAGTCCGGCCGGGTCCAGCTCGTGCGGCACCTGACTCGTCCCCGCCAGGTACGGCAGCGCCGAGGCGGCGCCCAGCGGCCAGTTGCCGGACTCCAGGGGCTGGTCCATGCCCTCCCACATGCGGCGGGTGGAGCCCTTGCGGCCGGAGTGCCCGAGCTGGACGCCGAGGGCCGTGCCGGGCGCCTGCTGGTGGGCGAAGTCGGTGATCCGCCGCCAGGCCGCGGCCTGTTCGTCGGTGTAGAGGCCCGCGCAGCCGGGGGTGATGCGCCCCTCGGGACTGACGCAGACCATCTCGGTCATCACCAGCCCGGCCCCGCCCAGCGCCCGCGCCCCGAGGTGGACCAGGTGCAGGTCGCCGGGGACCCCGTCGACGGCCGAGTACAGGTCCATCGGGGAGACCACGACCCGGTTGCGCAGGGTCAGACCGCCCAGCCGGAAGGGGGTGAACATCGGCGGGGTGCCCTCGGGGCAGCCGAACTCCCGCTCGACGGCCCCGGTGAAGCGGGGGTCGCGCAGCCGGAGGTTGTCGTGGGTGACCCGGCGGCTGCGGGTGAGCAGGTTGAAGGCGAACTGCCGGGGCGGCTGGTCGAGGTAGCCGGCCAGCTCCTCGAACCAGCGCAGGCTGGCGGCGGCGGCCCGCTGGGTGGAGGCGACCACCGGCCGCCGCTCGGCCTCGTACGCCGCCAGCGCCCCGGGCAGGTCGCCGGGGTGTTCCTCCAGGCAGGCGGCGAGGCCGAGGGCGTCCTCGACCGCCAGCTTGGTGCCGGAGCCGATGGAGAAGTGCGCGGTGTGGGCCGCGTCGCCGAGCAGCACCACGTTGCCGTGCGACCAGCGGTCGTTGACCACCGTGCGGAAGACCGTCCAGGTGGAGGCGTTGCCGCGCAGCGGGCGGCCGCGCAGCGCCTCGCTGAAGATCTTGGCGCAGCGCAGCGCGGACTCGGCCTCGTCGCACAGGTCGAAGCCGGCGGCCCGCCAGACCTCCTCGCGCATCTCGACGATGACGGTGGAGGAGCCGGCGGAGTGCTGCGCCCCGAGGGGGCTCGTGCCGGGAGAGGGGCGGGAGAACGGGTAGGCGTGCAGTTGCATCACGCCGTGCTCGGTCTCGGCGATCTCGAAGCGGAAGGCGTCGAAGGCGAAGTCGGCGGCGAGCCAGATGTAGCGGCAGCGGTGGCTCTCGATCCGGGTCCCGAAGGCCTCCGGATAAGCCTCCCGCGTGCGGCTGTGCACCCCGTCCGCGGCGATGACCAGGTCGTATCCGGCGGACAGCTCCTCGACCGGCGGGGCCTGCCGCTGCGTGTGCAGGCCGACGCCGAGGCCGGCGCAGCGGTCCTGCAGGATCTCCAGGAGGCGGCGGCGGCCGAGGGCGGCGAAGCCGTGGCCGCCGGAGGTCAGCAGCCGGCCGCGGTGCACCACTTCGATGTCGTCCCAGCGGACGAACTCGCGTTGCAGCGCGCGGTAGACCTCGGGGTCGGCGTGTTCGATACCGCCCAGGGTCTCGTCGGAGAGCACCACGCCGAAGCCGAACGTGTCGGCCGCGGCGGTGCGCTCCCACACGTCGACCTGGCGGTCCGGGTCCAGCCGCTTGAGCAGGGCCGCCGCGTAGAGCCCGCCGGGACCGCCGCCGATGACCGCGATCCGCATCGCTACCTCCCCCGCCAGGCGGGCGGCCGTTTCCCGGTGAAGGCCGCGTGGAACTCGGCGTAGTCCTCGCCGTTCATCAGCAGCGCCTGGGTGGCGGCGTCCAGTTCCACCGAGGCGGCCAGCGGCATGTCCAGCTCGGCCGTCAGCAGCGCCTTGGTCTGGGCGTAGGCGAGGGCCGGTCCGGCGGCCAGGTGCGCGGCGAGTTCGGCGGCCCGGGCCGCCGCCTTGCCCTCGTCGGTCAGCTCGCTGAGCAGCCCGATCCGCTCGGCCTCGGCCGCGCGGACCGGCTCGCCGAGCATCAGCAGCCGGGTGGCGTGGCCGAGCCCGACGACCCGGGGCAGCAGGTAGGCGGCCCCCATGTCGCCGCCGGAGAGGCCGACCCGGGTGAAGAGGAAGGCGAAGCGGGCGGTGGGGTCGGCGATCCGGAAGTCGGCGGCCAGCGCGAGGACCGCCCCGGCGCCGGCGGCCACGCCGTGGACGGCGGCGACCACCGGGAAGGGGCACTCCCGGATGGCGCGCACCACCTGGCCGGTCATCCGGTTGAAGTCGAGGAGCTGGGCGGTGTCCATGGCGAGGGTGGCGCCGATGATCTCGTCCACGTCCCCGCCGGAGCAGAAGCCGCGGCCCTCGCCGCCGAGGACGAGGGCGCGCACCGAGCGTTCGCGGGAGAGTTCGGAGAGCAGGTCGCGCAGGTCGGCGTAGGCGCCGAAGGTGAGCGCGTTGAGTTTGTCGGGGCGGTCGAGGGTGACGGTGGCGACGCCGTCCTGGCGGGTCACGCGCAGGTGGCGCCAGCGCTCCGTGCCGGCTGCGGAACCGATGAAGGGGCTCACTCTTCGACCGTATCACCGACTTGTGACTGTCGTCATGAGAACGCGACACGCTGGAGTGGCCCCCGGGCGCCGGCCACGCGTGCCGAAGGTCCCGAACCGGACGTGGCCCAGGTCCCCCGGGTCCGTCCCGGGGTGCCCTACGGCCGGAGGCGGCAGCTCCGTATGGTTGAAACCGAGATCTTCTCCCCCGCGGCACCCTCAGCCGCATTCCCGCGTCATCCCGCACCCCACGCGAAAGGACGGCTCCCATGTCCGAGCCCGCCGTTCTCGCCCGGCCCGCCGCCGGTCAGGCCTGGCGGACGGACCTGCCGCACACCGCGCAGGCCGTCCCGCTGGCCCGCGCCCTGGTGCGCACCGCGCTCGCCGGGTACGGGACGCCGCAGGACAGCGACACCGCGGAGCTGCTGACGGCCGAACTGGTCGCCAACGCGGTCGAGCACACCGCGCACGGCGACCGACCCATCGAGCTGGTGGTGGAACTGCTGGCGCACGGCTGCCAGGTGGAGGTGCACGACGCGGACCCGCAGGCGCCCGGCACCCTGGCCGGGCCGGCCGCGCCGGAGGCCCTGCCGGACCCCTGGCAGGAGCACGGCCGGGGGCTGCTGCTGGTCCGCACCCTCAGCTCGGCGTGCGGGCACCGGCGCACCGCGCACGGCAAGGCGGTCTGGTTCACGCTGCCCGCCCGGGCCCGCCGGTGCACCGCTCACGGCGCATGACTATGCGTCGGCTGCGGCGAGGGTGGCGACCAGTACGGCCTTGATGGTGTGCAGCCGGTTCTCGGCCTGGTCGAAGACGACGGAGTGCGCGGACTCGAACACCTCGTCCGTCACCTCCAGGGACTCCAGGCCGTGCCGCTCGTAGATCTCCCGCCCGATCCTGGTGCCGAGGTCGTGGAAGGCCGGCAGGCAGTGCAGGAACTTCACGTCCGGGTTGCCGGTGGCCCGCAGTACGTCCGCGGTGACGGCGTACGGCCCCAGGGCCTTGATCCGCTCGTCCCAGACCTCCTTGGGCTCCCCCATCGAGACCCACACGTCGGTGGCGACGAAGTCGGCGCCCGCGACGCCCTCCGCGACGTCCTCGGTGAGCGTGATCCGGGCCCCGCTCAGCTCGGCGAGGGCCCGGGCCCGCTCGACGACCTGCTCGGCCGGCCAGTAGGCGCGGGGCGCAGCGATGCGCACGTCCATGCCCAGCAGCGCACCGGTGACCAGGTACGAGTTGCCCATGTTGAAGCGGGCGTCGCCCAGGTAGGCGAAGCCGACGGACTCCAGCGGCTTGGCGGTGTGCTCGGTGACGGTGAGCACGTCCGCGAGCATCTGGGTGGGGTGCCAGTCGTCGGTCAGGCCGTTGTAGACCGGCACGCCGGAGTGCTCGGCCAGCGCCTCGACGGCGTGCTGGCTATCCCCGCGGTACTCGATCGCATCGAACATCCGGCCGAGCACGCGCGCGGTGTCCTCGACCGACTCCTTGTGGCCGATCTGCGAGCCGGAGGGGTCCAGGTAGGTGGTGTGCGCGCCCTGGTCGGCGGCGGCCACCTCGAAGGCGCAGCGGGTCCGGGTGGAGGTCTTCTCGAAGATCAGCGCGATGTTGCGGCCCCGCAGCCGGGGCACCTCGGTGCCCGCGCGCTTGGCCGCCTTCAGCTCGGCGGCCAGGTCGACCAGGCCACGGAACTCGGCGGCGGTGAAGTCGAGCTCCTTGAGGAAGCTCCGGCCAACGAGGTCGGTCGCCATGGGGCACTCCTGGGTCGTAGTCGGCGGGACGCTGGAAGTCTATACGAGCGACCGCATCACTATTCAGTCCGGTCGACGTGACTCAGGACACAGCCTGCCCGGCGGCCGGCCGCCCCCGCGGGCCGCGGCTCACGACACGGCGTCCCGCTCCACCGGGCAGCTCATGCAGCGCGGGCCGCCCCGGCCCCGGCCCAGCTCGCTGCCCGGGATCTCGATCACCTCGATGCCCTGCTTGCGCAGGTGGGTGTTGGTGGTGACGTTCCGCTCGTAGGCCACCACCACCCCCGGCTCGACCGCGAGCACGTTGCAGCCGTCGTCCCACTGCTCGCGCTCCGCCGAGTGCACGTCCTGGGTGGCCGTCAGCACCCGTACCGAGTCCAGCCCGAGGGCCGCCGCGATCGCCCGGTGCATCTGCTCCGGCGGGTGGTCGGTGACCTCCAGCCCCTGCTCGGTCGCCCCCGGCCGGATCGTGTACGAGCGGAGCATGCCGAGCCCGGCGTACTGGGTGAAGGTGTCGCCGTCCACCATCGTCATGACGGTGTCCAGGTGCATGAAGGCCCGCCGCTTGGGCATGTCCAGCGCCACGATGGTCCGCGCGGAACCGGCCGCGAACAGCCCCCGGGCCAGCATCTCCACGGCCTGCGGGGTGGTCCGCTCGCTCATCCCGATCAGCACCGCGCCGTTCCCGATGACCAGCACGTCCCCGCCCTCGATGGTGGACGGGTAGTCGGCCTGGCCCTGGGACCAGAAGTGGAAGGCCCCGGAGGTGGTGAAGACCGGGTGGTGCCGGTAGATGGCCTCGAAGTGCACGGTCTCGCGCCGCCGGGCCGGCCAGCGCATGGCGTTGACCGAGACGCCGTCGTAGATCCAGGCGGAGGTGTCGCGGGTGAAGAGGTGGTTGGGCAGCGGCTGGAGCAGGAAGTCGTCCAGCTCCAGGGCGTGGAAGCGGACCGAGACCGGCTCGCCGTGCCGCTCCAGGTACTCCCGCTTGGTCATCCCGCCGACCAGCGCCTCGACCAGCTCGGCGGGCGGCAGTTCGTCGAAGGCGGCCCGCAGGTGGTCGGTGGCCAGCGGGCCGAACTCCTTCTCGTCGAAGACCCGGTCCAGGACCAGGTGCCGGGCCTCCGGCACGGCCAGCGCCTCGCCCAGCAGGTCACCGAAGAGGTGCACCGCCACGCCCCGGTCCCGCAGCACGTCGGCGAACCCGTCGTGCTCCTGACGGGCCCGGCGCACCCAGAGCACGTCGTCGAAGAGCAGCGCGTCCTTGTTGCTCGGGGTCAGCCGCTTCAGCTCCAGGTCGGGCCGGTGGAGGATGACGCGGCGCAGCCGCCCGGTCTCGGAATCGACATGGAATCCCATGGTGTACACGTTCGCAGACCGGGCGGCGTTTTGGCCGGGCGTCGGGGCAAGGTCCGGCGGCCGGCCGCCGGCTCAGCTCAGGCCCAGCAGCGCCCCGGGGTCGCCCTGGAGGGTCGGCGCGATCAGGCCCAGCTGCGGCTTGACCAGGTGCGGCAGGCCGAAGTTGTCCGCGTCCGGCATGCTCAGCGGGGCGCCGACCACCGCGCCCGGGCCCTGGGCGACCAGGTCCGAGGCCTGGGAACTGAGCGCGGCCGTGCCCTCCTTGCCGGTGCCGGTCAGGCTCGGCAGCGGGGTGCTGGCGAGGGTGGGGGCCAGCTCGCCCGTGAGCGGGAGGGGCGGCAGGATCGGGTTGGGGAGCAGCTCGCCCTGGTGGTGGACGGGGCCCTGCGGCACGCCGGGGGTGGGCAGCGGCACACCGGTCGCGAGGTGGGGCGTGTGCATGGCCAGGGGCACCTCCAGCGCCTCCAGCGGCACGACGACCGGGACGTGGTCCGCGGCGAGCGCCGGAGACACCGCCGCGGCCGAGGCCATGCACGTCATGAGGGCCGCAATGCTTCCGCGCGCGGTCATCTTCATTGCTGCGTTCCGTTCTTTCAGGGATCGCGGACACTCCGCTGTTCTGGAAGAACGAGCCCGCCCGCCGATTCCCCGGAAAACTCACTCAGATGGCCTAACACGGGCGGGTGGAACGGTGGAACGCCGGTCCGGAGACCGATGCGGCCGGGCCGGTGGGCCCACCGGCCCGGCCGCCTCCGCGGGTCAGCCCCGGACCGCCGCGCCCAGCTCCGCGACGCGGTCCGGGCCGATGCGGCAGCAGCCGCCGACCAGCCGGGCGCCGTCCCGCCGCCAGTCGGCCACCGGCCACGGCACCGGGACGGCCGGGGCGTGCCACTCCTGGGCCGTGCCGTCCCACACCGAGCCGTCGTTGGGATACACCACGACCGGCTTGCCGGCCGCCGCGGCGGCGGCCCGGACGGCCTCCGCCACCTCCTGCGGATCGCAGCAGTTGACGCCCACCGCGATCACCTCGGGCCGCTCCGCGGCCAGCCCGAAGGCCTCGTCCAGCGGCTGGCCGGCCCGGGTCCGGCCGCCCTCGACGGTGTACGAGAGCCAGGCCCGGGCCCCGCTGCCGGCCAGCAGGCCGAGCAGCACCTCGGCCTCCTCGGTGTCCGGGACCGTCTCCAGCGCCAGCACGTCCGGCCCGGCGGACCACAGGGCCTCGATCCGCGGCCGGTGGAAGGCCGCCAGCTCGCCGGCGGACCGGCCGTACCGGCCCCGGTACTCCGAGCCGTCGGCGAGGGCGGCGCCGTACGGGCCGACCGAGGCGGCCACCCACACCTCCCGGTCCGGACCGGCCCCCTCGGCGGCGCGCGCGGCCAGCTCCACGCTGCGCCGCAGCAGGGCGCCGACCTCCTCGGCGCCCAGCCCCCGGCGCCCGAACTCCTCGTACGACACCTGGTAGCTGGCCGTGATCAGCACCTCGGCCCCGGCCCGGACGTAGGCGGTGTGGGCCGCCAGGACCTGCTCGGGCGCCTCGGCGAGCACCCGGCCGGACCAGAGCCCGCCGGTCAGGTCGCAGCCCTGGGCCGCGAGCTGGTTGCTCAGCCCGCCGTCGAGCAGCAGCGTCCGCTCCGCCAGGGCGTCGGCGAGCGGGGTACGGGCCCGCGCCATCAGCCGAGCCGGGCCATGACCTGGGCGGAGATCAGCTCCAGGTGGTCCAGGTCGTGCAGGTCCAGCAGCTGGAGGTAGATCCGCTGCGAGCCGACGGCCTGGTAGGCGCCGATCTTCTCGACCACCTCCTCCGGGGTACCGGCCAGGCCGTTGGCCTTGAGCTCGCCGACCTCCCGGCCGATGGCCTCGGCCCGGCGGGCCACCTCCGCGTCGTCCTTCCCCACGCAGACCACCAGGGCGTTGGAGTACACCAGCGCGCCCGGTGCCCGGCCGGCCGCCGCGGCGGCGGCCTGCACCCGGCCGAACTGCCGCTCGGTGTCGGCCACCGAGGCGAAGGGGATGTTGAACTCGTCGGCGTACCGGGCGGCCAGCCGCGGGGTGCGGCTGGCGCCGTGACCGCCGATGAGCACGGGCACCTTCGCCTGCGCGGGCTTGGGCAGCGCGGGCGAGTCCGTCAGGCGGTAGTGGGACCCCTCGAAGGAGAAGGTGTCCCCGACCTTGGTCTCCCACAGGCCCGTGACGATGGCCAGCTGCTCCTCGAGGCGGTCGAACTTCTCCTTGGGGAAGGGGATGCCGTACGCCTCGTGCTCCCGCTGGAACCAGCCCGCACCCAGGCCCAGTTCGACGCGGCCCCCGGACATCCGGTCGACCTGGGCCACCTGGATGGCCAGGACTCCCGGCAGCCGGAAGGTCCCCGCGGTCATCAGGGTGCCCAGCCGGATCCGGCGGGTCTCCCGGGCCAGGCCCGCGAGCGTGATCCACGCGTCGGTGGGACCGGGCATCCCGGCCGGCTCCCCGCCCTCGCCGGGGTGGGCCTCCGGACCCATCCGCAGGTAGTGGTCAGAGCGGAAGAAGGCGTCGAAACCGAGGTCCTCGGTGGCCCGGGCCACCCGGAGCAACGTCTCGTAGTCGGCGCCCTGCTGCGGTTCGGTGAAGATGCGAAGATCCATCCCACCATCCTGCCCCGAGGGCACCCCGGCCGGGTGAATCTGCGTCAACCAGGCGCTTCGTGCCCGTCCCGGCCAGTGACCGGGGGTCGGGGAGATCGTTGGCTCGGACGGAGCCGGACCGCCCGGCCCGCGCGCCGGCGGCATCCGACCGGTGCGTCCACCGCCCCCTTCCCCCGGGAAGGGCCGGGCCGAGGAGGCCGCCATGTCCCAGGAATTCGTGCCCGAGCACACCGGACAGGCCGAGTACGAGCAGGTGGTGCCCGCCCAGAGCGGACCCCCCAAGGGCCTGCTCCAGCAGATGGAAGAGCTGATGGCCGCGCTCAACGCCGACCTGTCGCAGCTCGACGCCGACCTCCAGACCTCCGCGGAGCGCCCCCGCACCGACGCGCCCCTGAGCGCCGAGCCGCTGCCGCCGATCCGCACCCACGAGAGCGAGCGCCCCTCCTACCGCCCCGAGACCGAGCGCCCCTCCTACCGCTCGTACTGACCGCCGAACGCCCCCACGGCCGGGACGCTCAGCTCGCGCCCGCCGTCGAGTCCCGGGCGGCACCGGAGGTGCTGCCCCGCTCCCGGTCCGTGAGCCTGCGCAGTATCGCGCGGACCCGGTCGCTCGACTCGTCGGCGGCGTCTATCGCCTCGATGCAGTGCCAGTAGAGGCCCTCGTCGTCGGTGGCGCAGGCGACCGACACCAGGGCTATGCCCACCTCCCCCAGCAGCGCGGCCATGCCGAGCAGCGCCTGCCGGATGTCCGCGACCCCGCTGAGCTGCTGGGATCTGGGCGAGGCCTCCGCCTTGCCGTCCATCCCCAGCGCCTGCCGGTCGAGCACCCCGCAGCCTCTGCCGCCCGCTTCACCCAGGCCCCGCGCCTCGGTTCTCAACTCCGGCGGTCCGGTGACCGCCAGCCAGCTTCCTATCGCCTGGGCGAGGGCCTGGGCCTGCCAGGCCTCCGCCACGGTGTCCCCCGTCGTCACGCTCTGCGCCAGGGCATGACGCCCGGCTGCGATGAGCCGTACCGCATCCATATGCCGTCCCCCGTCCGTACGACATTCTTGCTATCTAGCCACTACCCAGCGTGAGGGCAATGGACCCGTAAAGCTAGGGGTATTCGGAAATCTGTGGACACTCTCACGGTTGCGGACAAGTCCATCACTCCGAAGAGTGACGATCGGGGCCCGGACCGGGCTCCGGGGGCCGGGGGAAGCGCTTCTCGTTGCGTTCGATCTTGGCGGCCAGGGCCGTCAGCGGGTCGATCCCCAGCACCTCGCAGAACTGCAGGAGGTAGGCGAGGACGTCGGCGACCTCGTCGGCGACCCGGTGGGCGGAGTCCGGGTCCTCCATGATCCGGGCGGACTGCTCGGGCGTCAGCCACTGGAAGATCTCGAGCAGTTCGGAGGCCTCGACGCTGAGGGCCGCCACCAGGTTCTTGGGCGTGTGGTACGGCTCCCAGGACCGGGCGGCGGCGAACTCCACGAGCCGGCGGCGCAGCGCGGCCAGGGTGGGGTCCCCGCCGGGCGCGGGTCCGGCGGGTACGGGCGCGGCGGGTACGGCGGGTGCGGATCCTGCGGGCGGGTTCTCCGGTGTGCTCACGCCACCAGGTCTACCACCGAGACCCCGGCGAGCCCACGGGCCCCTCCCGCCCCCTCCCCCACCGCGGCGGCCAGCCGGACGTGCCCGCGTCCGCAGGACAGCAGGGCCAGCCGCAGGAGTTCGCCGGTCTGCCGGGCGTCGAGCCCCCGGTCCAGGCCGTCCGCCAGCACCGTCATCGCCTGCTGGGCGGGCAGGAGTTCGGCCGCCGGGTCCACGGCCAGCACCCCGGGGCCGGTGAGCAGGACGAGCGCCAGGGCCAGGAAGCGCAGTTCGCCCTCGCCGAGCCGGCCGAGCGGGGTGGCCCCGGCCGGGCCCCGGCCCAGTTCGGCGCCGATCCGCCCGTCGGGCAGCGCCCGGGCGCTGAGGTCGGCCACCGGCCCGGCGCAGCCCGCCCGGGCGGCCTCGACGAGGGCGGCGTGCCGGGTGGCGCACTCCTCGCGGGTGCGGCGCAGCACCTCGGCGAGGTTGTCGCAACCGCCGCGCAGCAGGCCGGTGCCGGCCGGCACCGGGCCGCGCATCCGCTGCGGCTGGGGGTCGCAGGGGAACACCGCCCGCAGCGCGACCACCACTTGCTCGGCGGCGGCCAGCACCCGCCGCTGCCCTTCGGTGCTGCCCGCCACCCGCAGCGGCAGCAGCGCGGTGCCCAGCCGGTCGTCGGGGAGCGGGGCGCGGGTGACGCCGACGGAGCCGCCGGTGAGCCAGGCGGCCTGGACGGATCGGCGGCCGGGGTCCCGTAAGGCGGTGGTGAGCAGGGTCTGGCCACGGCTGGTCAGCCGCTCGCCGACGATGCGCAGTTCCGGTTCGGCCTGCACCGCGAGGTCGAGCTCGACCGGGCCGGCCGGGCCGTCGACGGTGCAGCCGATGCGGAAGCCGCGCCGGCCCTGGGCGTCGGGCCGGGCCCGTTCGGGGACGCAGGCCACCGGGTCGGGGAAGACCTCGGCCAGCTCCCGCCCGCCGCCGAGTCCGGCCAGGCAGCCGTACGCCTCCAGGGCGTTGGACTTCCCACTGCCGCTGGCCCCGGCGAAGAGGGTGACGGGGCCGAGCGGGAAGGCCGCGCCGCGGTGCGACTTGAAGGCGGACAGGCGCAGTTCGGTGACGGCCGGGCGGGGGTGCGTGGGGTCCATGGGCGGGAGGGTACGCAGCCCGCCGCCCGCCGAACCGTTACGCCGTCGGGCCCTTCCTACGATCGGGGGACGGCCGCCGCTGCGATGCCCTCGACCTCGGTGCCGACCGGCGCCAGCAGGAAGACGTTGCGGTCCACCCGGTGCATCCCGCTGCCGAGCCCGAAGACCACGCCGCTGCTGAAGTCGAGGATCCGCTTGGCCACTTCGCTGTCGGCCCCGGTGAGGTCGAGCAGGACGGGGATCTGGGCGATGAGGTAGTCCGCGACCTCGCGCGCGTCGGCGAAGACCTGCACCCGGAGCACGACGAACCGCCGCTGCTCCGCCGCGTGGTCGCGCGGGATGGTGCGGTGATCGACCCGGGACGGCCACTCGTTGCGGCTGCGCAGGGGGACGACCTGCGCCAGCCCCTCCCACTGTTCGTCGGTGACGTCGTACCTGCTCACCGGACCACCTTTGCCCCGCCATTCATGTGCATCCCCCCATCCTCTCTCGTTTCACCCGATCAGCCCAACACCGACACGACCGGATCGGACACCGCCCGCAACCGCCGCCGCGGGCCCCCGCCGGCCGGGCTCCGGGGCCCCGCTCACTGCCAGATGCGGACGTAGTCGACGTACATCGTGGAGTGCCAGTCCAGCGGGGCGAGCCGGACGTCGCCCTGTGCGTAGGCGATGACCTCGTGGGAGGCGATGGGGAACTCCCGGACCTGGCTGACGAGCGCCGGGTCGGTGACGGTCCGCACGGTCCGGCCGTCGTAGCCGAAGACCAGCTGCGTCGGGGTCCAGGTGACGCTGAACGCGTGGTACCAGCCGCCGGAGTGCAGTCCCGGCGCGGCGGCCACCGCGTTGGAGGAGCGGTGGGCGGCGCCGTAGCCGTCCCAGTGGAGGGTGACGCCGTACTCGTCGCCCTTGCTGAAGCTCTCCAGGACGTCGATCTCGCAGCCGTCTCGGGCACTGCCGTCGGCGGCGCCGCCGGGCAGGGTGCCGTCGCTCGCCTGGAGCCAGGCGGCCGCGAGGTGGCCCTCGGTGGGCGGCACGTGGATGCCGTACTCGACCGTGCCGTAGGTGAGGTCGAACTTCCCCTGGCTGTCGACCCGGGCGCCGCTGTAGACGCCGGGGGCCGGGGAGCCGAGGTCCAGGGCGAGGGCGCCGTTGGTCAGCCGGACGTTCTGCGGCTTGTACCACCACTGCACGCCCTGGTTGCCGCCGGAGCGCTGCTGGTCGCGGGCGGTCCACTTGGCGGGGTCGAGGGCGGTGCCGTTGAACTCGTCGCTGAAGACGAGCCGCTGGCCGGTGGTGGCGGCGGTCTCCAGCCGGGGCCGGACGCCGGCCGGGCTGGTCGGGTCGACGAAGGCGGCCGGGGCGGCGGCCGCGGCCGGCGCCGCGGTGAGCTGCGGCAGGGCGGCGCCGGCGGCCAGGGCCGTGGCGGCGCGCAGGAGGGTGCGGCGGGTGGCGGGGGTCTGGGGCACTGCGGGCTCCGTTCCTCGGTGGCGGGAACGGTAGATCGGGCGGCCCTTGACGATCAAGACATGGACCTGGCAAGAAAACTGACGGATCGATAGATTACCGCCTGGTAATGCGCACGGCCTTGACCACGGAGACGTCCCCACGCCCCAGGAGCCGCTCGTGAACACCGGTTCGCACCCCCGTACGCCCCGCACCACCGCCCGCCGCCGGCTCGCGCTGGCCGGCGCCGCGCTGCTCGCCGCGCTCGCCGTGACCGCGCCCGGCCCCTCGTACGCCGACGGCACGGCGCGGGCCGCCGGCGGGCTGCGGGAGGTCCTGTTCGTCGGCAACAACTGGGACGGCACCGCCGACGCGATCGAGTCCGGCGGCGACCTGGCCCGGATCGGCCGGATCGACGTGGTCCCGGACAAGGCCGAGCGGCTGACGGAGATCTACCTCAATCCGATCAAGCTGGGCTACTTCCTCGGCATCCGCGCCACCGCGGGCGAGGGCCACGACCAGTTCGTGGACGACATGTACACCACCCCCGACGGCTCGGCGCTGGTGGTCTCCCGGCCCAGCTTCGCCGACGTGGTCTCGCTGGACCTGGCCACCGGCCGGATCAACTGGCGCTTCCCGGTGGCCGGCTACCGGGCCGACCACATGGCCGTCTCCCCCGACGGCACCAAGGTCGCGGTCTCCGCCTCCACCGCCAACACGGTGCACGTCCTCGACATCACCACCGGCCGCCAGCTCGGTTCCTTCGCCACCGGCGACAAGCCGCACGAGAACGTCTTCACCGACGGCGGCCGGTACCTGTGGAACATGGCCATCGGCGACGTCACCAGCGCACTGGACGCGCCCTGGCTGGACTGGACGAAGGGCGACCGGAAGATCACCGTGGTGGACACCGCCACGTTCAGGACGGTCAAGGTCATCGACATGCGGCAGCGGCTCGACGCCTTCGGCCGCTCCGACCTCTCCGACGCCGTCCGGCCGGTGGCCTTCACCCCCGACGGGTCGAAGATGTACTTCCAGGTGTCCTTCTTCAACGGCCTGGTCGAGTACGACGTGGCGGCCGACAAGGTCACCCGGGTCAAGACCCTCCCCAAGAACCCGGCCACCAGCGAGGACCGCACCACCTGGGTCAACGACTCGCGCCACCACGGCATGTCCATGAACCCCGAGGGCACCAAGCTCTGCGTCGCCGGGACCATGGACGACTACGCGACCGTCGTCGACCGGGGCACGCTCGAGGAGGGCCCGCTGGTCCCGGCCGTGAAGCCGTACTGGGCCACCGTCAGCGGGGACGGGAAGTCCTGCATCATCTCCGAGAGCGGCGCCGACGCCGTCTCCGCCATCGACTTCGCCACCGGCCGCAAGACCGTCACCGTCCCGGTCGGCGACCACCCCCAGCGGGTCCGGCTGGCCCACGTGCCGGCCGGCTGGACCGGCCCGGCGGCGCGCTGAACCGCCGGAACGCGAAAGCCGGCCGGGCCGGGAGGAGGACCCTTGGGTCCCCTCCCGGCCCGGCCGGTCTCACGGGGTGTTCTTCCTGCCGCTCGTCACCACTTCTTGAAGAAGGACGAGTCGCCGTGCTTGTGGACCGCCCAGTAGAAGCCGTCCGCCGCCAGGTTGCAGGCCGTCTCGATGAACTTCGGCTCGCAGATCCGCTTCTTCATGTCGTACTTGAAGCGGGAGTCCACGCGGTCCTTGTTGTGACGGGTCCGGCGGTTCTGCTTGCGGTAGTTGCGGTAGCCGAAGTCGTGGCGGGCGCAGGGCCAGTAGAACTGGCTGGAGTAGTAGGCCAGCGGCGCCCCGATGATGATGTAGCCGTACCAGGGGGCGGAGCAGCCGTCGTCCGACCAGACCAGGTCGTTGCGGTGGCCGCGGCGCTTCTTCTCGTCCCGGAAGGCCCACAGGCCGCGGTCGAAGAGCCAGTAGTCGGCGGCCGAGGCGGCCGAACCGCGCGGGGATCCGTAGGCGGTGACCGTCATGGCCGAGGCCGCCAGCGGGGTGGCCTTGCAGTCGGGGCACTGGGCGAGGATCCCGGCGGCGCCGGTCGCGTCCTGGCCGTTGATCGATCCGGCGAGGGCGGCGCCCGAGGGCAGTCCGGCCGCGCCGTCCTGCACCAGGAAGGCTCCGGTGCCGGGGGTGTACTGGACCTGGCCCTCGTCGGTGGCCTCGTTCAGCTCGATCGTCACGGTGCCGTCGGCGTCGACCGCCGCGATGCCGTTCAGGTCGTCCACGTCGGTGATCAGGCTGCGGGTGACCCCGCTGCCGTTCGAGGTCCAGATCAGCTGGTCGGCCTCGTCGTAGTGGAAGCGCTGGGTCTCGGTGGTGGCCCAGGTGCCGGCCGTGCCGGTCTCGATCACCGCGGAGCGCTCGCGGCCCGCCGGGTCCAGCGTCCAGGTCTGCCGGCGGTCACCGGCGGTCTGGCGCTGCGGCTGGTCGCTGACGAAGTACTCGGTGGCCAGTCCGTCCGGGCTGGCGGTGGCCCGGCCCCGGGCGTCGTAGGCGTAGCCCGCGTCGACGATCCGGCCGGCCGAGTCGTAGGAGTGCGCGGTGGCGGTGCCGGTCGAGGACGGGCAGCCCGCCTCGGTGGTGCCGGTGGCCGAGGCCTCGCCCTTGCGGCTGCCGTTCGGGTTGTAGCTGTAGGTGTACAGGGCGCAGGCGCCGGAGCCGTCCTGGGCCTCGGTGGCGCTGCGCACCAGGCGCCCGGCACCGTCGTAGGTGTTGTCGGCGACCGTCAGGCCGGCCCGCTCGACCAGTTCGCCGTGCACCGAGGTGGTGCCGTTGCTGGCGAAGAAGGGCTCGCTCTGGCCGTCGAGGGTGTAGGTGCGGGCGACCGCCTCGCCGTTGGGCGCGTTGGTCTGGCGCATCGTGACGCCGCCGGGCAGGGTCTGGCGGATCGTCTTGGCGTCGCCGTCGTAGACGTTGGTGAAGACGCCGGCCACCGAGTCGGTCACCTTGGTCGCCAGGCCCCGGGGCTCGGCGGCGGAGTCGTACTCGTAGCTGATGGTGAAGGGGGCGGAGCTGGTGGTCTTCACCGTGCGGCCCAGCGCGTCGTACTCGGTGCCGGTGGTGGCGCCGTCGGCGTCGGTGTACTTGACGAGGCGGCCCAGCGCGTCGTACTCGCTGGTGACGGCGGCGTCGTCGGTGGCGACCTTGGCGACCTTGCCGGTGGCCGGGTCGTAGGTGGTCAGGCTGGTCTTGACCGCGGCGCCCACGCCGCCGGTGTAGCCGGTGCTCGCGACCCGGCCGGCCGCGTCGTAGGTGGTGGTCTTGGTGCGGGTCACGCCGTTGCCGGACTCGGTGACCTTGGCGATCTGGCCGTGCCGGTCGTACTCGGTGACGGTGGTCAGGCCCTCGTCCGGGTTGCCGTTGGTGCCGGTGGCCTTGGCGGCCGGGGCGGTCTTGCAGACCAGGTCGGCCCATTCGGGACGGCCCGCGCACTCGCCGCTGCCGGTGGCGCTCCAGTAGACGGTCTTCATCGCGGAGGCGTCGTCACCGCTGGAGGAAGGGGTGGCCGCCAGGACGGGCCGGCCGGCGGCGTCGTACTGGGTGGTGCGGGTGACGCCCAGGGCGCCCGGGTCCTCGGTGCTGGCGGTCGGCAGGCCCTTGGCCCAGTCGTACGCCGTCGCGGTGGTGCGGACGTCGGCCTCGGGGTAGCCCGGGACCAGCACGCCGGTCATCAGCTTGGTCTGCTGGTGGCTGACCTTGGCGCTGCCGTCGGTGGGACGGCCCTCGTCGTAGCTGGTGCGGGTGTGCTCGCGGCCGGGCAGCTGGCTGCCGGCCGGGACGGCGGGCAGGTCACCGGTGGCGGGCAGCGGGGCCGCCACGCCGGTCAGCTTGAGCGGGCCGTAGGCCTCGACCTCGCTGACGCCGTCCTTGCCGTAGATGCTCCGCGAGGAGAGCAGGTCGGCGCGGTCGGCGGTGGCCAGGTCCGAGATGTTGAGCGCGTCGAGCATCTCCGGGGCGCCGGCGGCGGTGCCCAGGGCCAGCTCGCGGTTGGCGGCGCTCAGTTCGCGGACGGTGTTGCCGAAGGTGTCGTACTCGGTGGTGTCGATGTGGGCGCCGGGCTGCGCGGTGTTGACCAGGCGGCCGGAGGCGTTGGTGTAGGTGACCGCGGCGCGCCGGTAGTCGGCGGCGGTCAGCTGGTCGCCGGTGGCGCCGGCCGGCACCTGGTCGGCCGGGAAGACGGCCGTGGCGTCGGTCGGTACGTCGCTCTGGCCCCAGGCCGCGACCTGGGCGGCGGCCATGCCGTAGGGGGCCTTGGCGCCGGTCAGCGGGACCTCGTAGACCACGGAGGTGCCGGCGGTGCCGTCGGTCTCGGTGGCCGAGCCCTGCTTGAGGGCGGGGCGGGCGGCCCGGGTCAGCATGCCGTCACCGGCCACCGGGGAGCTGCCGGCCTTGGCGTAGCTGAAGGTCCAGGCGAGCTCGCCGACGGGGGTCAGCTTGGTGACCCGGCCCGCGGTGTCGTAGTCGTACAGCGTCTTGAGCGCCGGGGAGATGCGGGGGTCCCACATCTGCCGCAGCCGGCCGTCCTTGTCGTACAGGTACGAGACGACGTCGGTGGCGGTGGCCGCGGCGGCGCCGGGGTTGGTGGCCCACAGGCGGATGCCCGAGACGCGGCCCGCGTAGTCGCCGACGGCCAGGTCGGTGGCGGTGGTGGAGTTGGCGTACACGTACTCCAGGACGCGGCAGCCCTTGGTGGCCGGGGTGGCCTTGCACAGGTCGACGGAGACGGCGCCGGTGCGGGCCACCAGGTACTTGGGGCGCGCGACCTGCTTGCCGTTCTCGGTGACGACCGTGGAGACCAGGACCGTGGAGGGGTTGGCCGGGTCGTCGGTGGGGCGGGCGGTGCCGGAGAGCTGCCAGGCGTCGGTGCCGGCCGGCTTGGTGAAGGTGCTGACCACGCCGGTGGTGTCGGTCAGCGTGTAGCTGCCGTCGGCCTGCTTGGCGAGGGCCAGGCCCTCCGCGCCGGGTTCGGGCTTCCAGCCGCCGCCGGTGGTGGCGGTGAAGCCGGTCTGGTCGCCCTCGCCGTCGGTGACGGTGGCGAGGCCCGCGCCGGGCTCGCGGACCGTGGACCAGTTGCTGCCGGTGGCCGCGAGCTCCAGGCCGGAGGACCACTCCGGACCGAAGATGGCGGCCTGACCCAGGGTGGCGGCGCCCTGGCCGGGGCGGCGCGAGGAGGCGTTGCGGGTGACGGACATCCCGAAGACGGTGGTGTCGGTCGAGCCCAGGGTGTAGTCGCCGGTCAGGGCGTTGAGGCTGCCGGGGCCGACGGGCAGGTCGGGGGCGGCGCCCGCGGCGCGGTCCACGGTGACCGTGTTGGCCGGGGAGTAGTCGGTGGAGGTGCCGTCGGTGACCACGGCGCGCACGTCGACCGGGCCGTCGGCGGTGAGGGTCTGGGTGATGTTCCAGCTCAGCTCGGGGACCGTGCCGCCGGTGATGGCGACCGGCCAGGCGGCCGGGGTGGAGCCGTTGGCGGCCACCCGGACGTCGGCGACCGGCACGTCCTTCCACGCGTCGGTCTCGCCGCGGCGGTACTGGTAGCGCACGCCGGTGTCGCCGGGCTTGGCCTGGGCCAGCAGCGCGGTGCGGCTGGCGGGGCGGTCGCCCTCGGCCGGGGCCAGCAGCGCGGCGCCGGAGCCGGCGTAGAAGGTGTACGTGACGTCGGCGGAGACGTTCCCGGCGGCGTCACGGGTGTGCACGCTGAGGGTGTGCTTGCCGGCCCGGAAGGTCAGGGCCTTGGTGACCGCGGTGCCGGTGGTGGCGGCGGTGGTCCAGGTGCCCGCGTCGAGCTTGTACTGGATGTCCTTCACGTCCGCGGTGGGCGGGGTGAAGGTGAAGTTGCCGCTGAAGTCGCCGTTGGAGTTGGCGGTGCCGGACCACTGGCCGGCCGGGAAGGCCGTCGAGGAGACGGCGCTGGTGGCGGGCTTGGTGGTGTCGACCGTGAAGGTCTGCCAGGCCGACCAGGTGCCGTTGAAGACGTTGCCGTCGGAGACGGCGGCCCGCCACTTGTAGCTGCCCGGGGCGAGCGCGGTGGTGGGCGTCCAGGGCGCGTTGCTGCCCGAGGCGGTGAAGGCCGACTTGCCGGTCTGGAGGGCGGCGGTGCCGTTGGAGGTCCAGATCTCGTAGGTGAGCTGGACGGTGTTGCCGTCGGCGTCGGTGGCCTTGCCCGTCAGGGTCGGCGTGGTGTCGTTGGTCGAGGTGCCCGACAGCGGGGAGACCGGGGTGGCCGCGCCCGGCTTGGTGTTGTAGTTGACCGTCAGCGAGGGCTCGTACGTCGGGTTGTGCGAGCCGTCCACGTAGTTGGCGCTGCGGTACCGGCGCCAGGTCAGCGGGTCGGACTCGTCGGCCGAGGCCAGCCGGATGCCGTAGTTGGGCTGGCCGTCGGCCCAGGACTGGGCGATCGGGTCGAGCTCCCAGGTGGACTGCCCGGCGGGGCAGGCGGAGCTGTAGCCCTTGGCGTCCTTGTTGACGGCGGCGCCGGTGGCGGTGGTGGCGGGCTGGTTGGCCCAGGTGATGGCGGACGGGTCCCAGGCGGCGGTGACCCGGCGGACCTGGACGCCGGCGTTGGCGGTGTTGCAGGTCGACGCGTAGTACGAGTACATCCTCAGCTTCGCGTCGAGGATCTGCTTGCCCTTGTACTTGTCCACGTTGAACTGCAGGAACGAACGGGCCTTCTCGGCGCCGTCGTACGTGCCGGCCTTCAGCTCGGTGGAACCGCGCTGCGAGGTCAGGTAGTCGTCGTACTGGATCCAGGTGTCGGTGATCGCGCCCATGAGGGAGTCGGTGGGGTCGATCGTCACCGGGTACTTCAGGTTCGGGTCGTTGAGGAAGGCGGCGCTGGGCTTGAGGACCAGGACCTGCTTGCCGTCCTTGCCCTTGACGATGTCCACGTCGACCGCGGAGATCTTCTCGGGCTCGCCGGAGGCCTTGTCCATCGCGGCGCCCCACATCACGGGCGCGGGGGCGGTCGCCTTGGCCTTGTTCTGCGCGTCGTCCCAGCGCAGCCGCTTGTCGCCGGTCTCCTTGAGGGTCAGCCCCGCGGCCTCGACGGGCAGCCGGAACTCGACCGGGCCCTTGGGGCGTTCGCGCAGGACGACGTTGTGGGTGAAGCCCTCCTTGAGGGCGGTGACCACCAGGTCGCCGCCGGGGACGGCGTTCTCGTAGGTGGCGGTGGGGCCGTCCAGCTTCGGCTTGGGGAGCTTGCCCTCCCAGGAGACGCCGAGGGAGTGCTTGCCCTTGTCGACGGAGGCCAGCGGCTCGCCCGTGCCGCCGTCGGAGAGCTCGACGTCGGCGGCGGCCTGCTTGGGCTGGACCACCCCGTCCTCGGCGACGAGGGTCATGTCGATGGGGGCCCAGTCGCCGTGCTCGTCCTTGGCGCGGATGGCACCGGTGAAGGTCTCGGTGCTGGTCGTACCGTCCGGGTTGGCGTAGCTGGTGGTGGAGTCGGTGCGCTCCGAGAGGATCTCGATCCGGCGCTTCTGCACCTTCGCCATCAGGCGGGCGGAGGCCGCGTTGGGGGCTTCGGCGGCGGCCTGGCCGCGGCCCTGGGCGGCGGTCCGGGGCGGCTTGGCCGGGGCGCTCTGCTGGGTGCTGGCGAGGGCGATGCCGCCGTCGCCGACCATCAGTACGGCGATGGCCGCGGCCTGCCACATCCGCCGGCGGCGGTTGTCCGGCAGTGCTCTTCGCTCGGCGGTGGCGTCGGGTATCTCGTCAGAAGGCATGGGGGATCTACCTCACGGGGGAACGGGGTGGCCGCAGGGGACACGAGGGCCTGCGGAACGGGGGGAGTTCGGGCGGGCGGGGCCGGACGGGGCGTGGCGGGCCGCGGGGTGACGCGGCGGGGCGCCCGGGGGTGTCGCGTCGATCGGGCCGGTGGGTGACGGGTGGTCACCGGGCCGGCCGGATCGGCTGGACACCCCCGCCGGTACTACTCCCAGCCCATGGAAGCGGTGGTGGCGGTGACGGGGGCGGCGGCCGGGGTGGCGGCCTGGGCCGCGGCGGCGGCCGGCAGGGTCAGCGCGAGGGCGGCGACCGCGGCGGCCAGGAGGGTACGGGTGCGGAGCATGAGGGGTCCTCGGGGGGAATCGGAGGGAAGGCATCGGGGTGGCTGGTTCCGGTCCTCCGGCGCCCCGCGGTGGCGCCTTCCGGTTCCGGTTCCTGGCCGGTGTCCCGGCCGCTGGGCATTAGTTTTCAGCCGCCCCGGGGTGCTCGGAAGGGATTCCGGCTGGACGGATCCGGTCGTGACCGGATCCGTCCCGGCCCTCGGCGGACACGGCCGTGAGCTCCAGGAACGGCGCGAGCAGCGGCACTTGGGCGCGCACCACCGTCCACCCGCGCAGCGCGGGCAGCAGCAGGGTGGCGCGCCGCAGCAGGGCCAGCGCGGTGCGCTCGGCCTCGACGAGGGAGCGGGCCACCAGATAGCAGCCGAGGACCGGGTACGGCAGGGCGTCGGGCTGGTTGACGACGTGCTCGAGGGCCTCTTCGGGACGGGCGAGGGCGCGCAGCCGGGCGGGCAGGTCCGCACCGAGGGTGCCGCCGGGCGGGGGCCGCAGGGCGACATGGACGAGGTACATGCCCCCCAGAGTGGGAAGGGGAGGCGGCCCGGGGCCAGCCGACCGGCCGGACGGTTCCGGTGGTGGCCGGAACCGTCCACCTTTCACTCCGTCAGTTTTTCGTTACCGCCGGGTCGCTTCTGAGAAGATCATGAGAGATCACGCATCACACGGGGGCTGAGGCTGTCATGCTCACTACACTGGGATTGGACGCCGAGGCCGAGGTCGTCTACCGGGCCATGCTCCGCCGGCCCATGGACGGCGTGGCCGCGCTGGGCGCCGCATGCGCCCTCCCGGAGGACCGGGTGCGCGCCGCGCTCGACGAGCTCAGCACCCTCTCCCTGGTCCGCCCCTCGCACGCCGACGCCGGCGCGCTGCGCGCCGTCTCCCCCGACGTGGGCATGGAAATGCTGATGGTCCGCCAGCAGGCGGAGATCGCCGCGCAGCAGCAGCGGCTCGCCGAGTCCCGGGCCGCCGCCGCCCAGCTGATCGCCGAGTACGCCGACCTGCGGCCGGGCACCGCCCACCCGGGCGTGGAGCAGCTGCTGGGCCTGGACGAGATCCGCGACCGGCTGGCCCGGCTCACCCGCGAGGTGCGCGAGGAGGTCATGAGCCTGGCCCCGGGCGGCGGCCAGAGCCCCGCCAACCTGGCCGCGGCCCGGCCCCTCGACGAGGAACTGCTGGGCCGGGGCGTGCGGATGCGCACCATCTACCTCTCCAGCGTGCGCAACGACCGGCCCACCGTCGAGTACGCGGACTGGCTGGCGGCGCGGGGCGGCCGGGTCCGGACCGTGCCGACCCTGCCCACCCGCATGATCATCGTGGACCGTGCCACCGCCGTGATCCCGGTGAGCAGCCACGACACCGCCGCCGGGGCGGTCGTCCTGACCGGCCAGGGCACGCTCAGTGCGCTCACGGCGCTCTTCGAGAGCCTGTGGGAGTCGGCCGAGCCGATGGGTGCGGCGACGGGGGCGGGGGCGTCCTCGGACGCGCTCAGCCCGCAGCTCGAGGCGGTGCTGCGGTTCCTGGCCGAGGGGCACACGGATGATGCGATCGCCAAGCGGCTGGGGGTTTCGCCGCGCACGTCCCGGCGGCTGGCCAACGACCTGATGGAACGGCTGGGGGCGCGGAGCCGGTTCGAGGCGGGGGTGCGGGCGGTGCAGCGGGGCTGGCTGCCGATGCCCGCCTGAGCAGCGGCCGCGCAGCCGACCCCCCGCACCCGGAAACAGGCGCAGGGGGTCGCAGTCCCCGATGTTCCGAACAGGTCCCGGCGGTCAGACCATCGGGTCCAGGTTCGTCCCGCGGGCGCCCCTCAGGGGGCGGGTGCGGGTGCCGCCGCCCATCGCGGCGGTGCCGGCCATGGCGAGGCCGAGGAGGAGGGCCACCGCGCCGCAGATGACGTTGCTGACCACGCTGCGGGTCGTGTCCATCTTCCCGGCGATGACCCACGGCGCCACGATCGTCCAGGCGCCGATCGCGATGGCCGCCCAGGCCATCGAGTGGGTGCGTTCGTACGCGTTGCCGAAGCCGCCCATGATCAGGCAGTAGGCCACGCCGGTGATCAGGTTGCTCACGGTCAGCGGGCCGAGGTTGTTGAACCCCACGATCCACGCCGAGGCCGCGAGGTACACGCCGGTCAGCAGGGCCAGCGTCTCGACGGCCTGTGCCCGGGGGGTGGTGGTCGCCCGCTCGAACCGGGAGCGCATCTCGGCGAGGTCGGGGTGTTGCTCAATGCTTGGATGGGTCGTCATGTCGGGCCGCCTCCCATGAAGCTTTATGTGCCCTTTACCCCATTTGTAACGCCGGTCGGGATCCCCGGTCAAGCCCCTCTGACCTGTACTTATCCCTCCCCGAAGCCCAGACCGGCGCTCGCGGTGCCGGAGCCGGCCGTCAGCCGCAGCGTGCGCGGGGCCCCGGGGTCCGTCAGGGCCCCGGCGACCGCGCAGCTGCCGGACCGGGCCGAGCACTGCGTCCGGTAGCCGGTGCCGGGCGGCAGGCCGATCCGTACGGTGCCCGAGCCCGCCTCGCCGGTCAGCCGGTCCGGCGGGGCCGCGAAGTCCATCAGGGCCTGCCCGGAGCCGGCCCGGACCTCGGCGAGCGGCGAGGTCAGGGCGACCCCGCGCAGGGTGCCGGAGCCCACCTCGGCGGTCACCGGGCCCGCCAGGCCGCGCAGCACGACCGTGCCGGAGCCGCCGGCGACCCGCACCGGGCCCCGCAGGCCGCTGACGACGGCGGTCCCGGAGCCCCCTGCCAGCCGGAGCGGCAGGGCGGCCGGCACGGTCACGCCCACCGTCACCGCGCAGCCCAGGCCGGGCAGTTGCGGCCCCTCGCACCGGACCGCCAGCAGCAGGGTGTCGCCCCGCCACTGCCGGACCACGGCCGCCCGGCCGGCCGGCGCCCGGACGGTGCCGCGGTAGTCCACCCGGCCGTCGGGGCCCGGGGCGACGGTCAGTTCGGCCCCGCCGGCGTCGATCTCCACGGCCCGGACCGGGTGCCCCAGGCTGCCGCCGGCCAGCGGCCGGCTGTGCACCGTGCCCTGCGACCAGAGCCGGAGCCCCAGCGGGACGAGCACCAGCAGGGCCCCGAGGACGGCGGCGGCGTACCAGCCGCCCCGGTGCCGCGGGCGTGCCGAGGGGGCCGGGTCCGCGGCGCCCCGCTCACGGTGGGACGGCCCGTCCGGCGCCGCCCCGGCACCCGTCACGACGCCCCCTCCAGGAAGCGGAGTACGGCGAGCACCCGGCGGTGGTCGCCCTCGGCCGGGGGCAGGTCGAGCTTGGCGAAGATGTTGTTGATGTGCTTGGCCACCGCGCTCTCGCCGACCACCAGCCCCGCCGCGATGCCCGCGTTGGACCGGCCCTCGGCCATCAGCGCCAGCACCTCCCGCTCGCGCGGGGTCAGCCGCTCCAGCGGATCGCCGCCACCGCCCCGGCGCAGCAGCAGCTGGGCGACCACCTGCGGGTCCAGGGCGGTGCCGCCGGCCGCGACCCGGCGCAGCGCGTCGATGAACTCCTCGACGTCGGCGACCCGTTGCTTGAGGAGGTAGCCGACACCGCCGGCCCGGGCGGACAGCAGGTCCGCGGCGTAGCGCTCCTCCACGTACTGCGAGAGCAGCAGCACGGCGGTGTCCGGCCACTGCTGCCGGATCATCAGCGCCGCCCGCACGCCCTCGTCGGTGAAGCCGGGCGGCATCCGGACGTCGACCAGGGCGAGCGCGGGCCGGTGCGCCTCCACCGCGGCCAGCAGGGCCTCGCCGTCCCCGGTCTCGGCGGCCACCTCGAAGCCGGCCATCTCCAGGACCTTGACGAGGCCGATCCGCAGCAATACGGAATCCTCGGCGATCACGGCACGCACGGCAGCTCCACGGTGATGACGGTCGGGCCCCCGGCGGGGCTGTCGATGGCGAGGGTCCCGTCCACGGACCCCACGCGTTTGCGCAGGCCCAGCAGTCCGGTGCCGGCGGCCGGATCGGCGCCGCCGATCCCGTCGTCGGTCACCTCGATCCGCAACACGGCACCGTGCCGGGCCAGTTCCACGGTGCAAGCCTCGGCCCGGGCGTGCTTGGCGACGTTGGCCAGCGCCTCGGAGACCACGAAGTACGCCACCGCCTCCACGGTCGGGCCCGGCCGCTCGGGCAGGTCCACGCGCAGCGTGACCGGGAAGGGCGCCCGGGCCGCGATCCCGGACAGCGCCGCGTCCAGGCCCCGGTCCTCCAGGACGGCCGGGTGCAGCCCCCGGACGAGGTCGTTCAGCTCGGCGATGGCCTCCTTGGCCTGCCGGTGCGCCTCGTCGATGACGGCCCGGGCCTCGGGCGGCAGGTCGGTGAGGGTGGCGCGGGCGATCCCAAGGTTCATCGCCAGGGCCACCAGCCGCTGTTGGGCGCCGTCGTGCAGGTCCCGCTCGATGCGTCGGCGCTCGAGGTCGGCCGCGTCCAGCACGCCGGCCCGGCTCTCGGCCAGGTCCTCGACCCGGCGGGCCAGCTCCCGGGCCCGGTTGGGACCGAGCAGGGACGTGGCCGCGGCGGCCTCCAGCCGGGCCAGGCCGGCGGCCAGCCAGGGGGTCAGGAGCAGCAGCAGGACGCCGGTGGTGGTGATCAGGTCGTCCGCGGCGGTCCAGCCGGGCCGACGGGTGGTGACGGGCAGCAGCCAGTCCCAGCCGTAGACGGCGCTGCCGGCGGCCCCGGCGGCCCAGCAGAGCACCACCGCCGCGCCCCCGACGGCGAACAGCGGGGCGAGGGCCAGGTGGTAGCAGTACTGCCGCCAGGTCGCCTCGGAGCGCAGCCGTTCGAGCAGGCCTCGAGGCAGGTACCAGCGGATCTCACGGCGGACCGGAGGAACATCGAGCCCCAGAAGGGACCAGAACCGGCTGCGCTGGAGGGAGGTCAGCAGCGGGCTCAGGCCGAGCAGGCACAGGAGCACGGGGCCCAGCTTCCCGGGCGCCTCGACGGCGGCGTACCCGGCCAGGCCGGCGGGCAGCGCCATCGGGAGGGCGGCCGCGGCGAAGGCGGTGTCCCGCCAGGTCCGGGCCGACCACGGAGCGTGTGCCACGGTCCGGTCGTACGCGCGCCGCAGCGGCCCGTACGCATGCCGCAGCGGCCCTGCCATCGCCATGCCCCCACGCTGTCACCGCTGTTCAGACCCGGTCCATCCGACCAGTGCCCCCGCCATGGTGAACCTAGCACCACCAGATGATCGGAATTCCACGCTACTGACCGCGACGCGCTCGGCGACCAGGCTTGGTCACACCCCGGCGGAACGGCCGCCGGGCCGGAAGGAGCCCGCCCGCATGACCCTCATCGCCCCGCACCCGCGTCGCCGCCCGGTGACGGCCGCCGCGACCGCCCGGCGGGGCCCGGGGGTCCTGCGCCGCCCGGCCGCGCTGCTGGCCGGCAGCGGGCTGGTGCTGCTGCCGTGGATGGTGGTGCTGGCGAAGACCCTGCCGGCCACCACGCAGGTCTCGCACTGGAACACCGCCTGGGTCGGCCTGGACGCCATGATGGCGGCGGGCCTGCTGGGCACCGGGCTGCTGCTGCGCCGGGCGGACCCCCGAGCCGCCCCGCTGGCGGCGGCCACGGCGGCCCTGCTGGTCACCGACGCGTGGTTCGACGTCACCACCTCCGATCCGGGGGCCGAGCTGGCCACGGCCCTGACGATGGCCTTCTGTGCCGAGCTGCCGCTGGCGGTGGTGTGCGGGGTGCTGGCGCTGCGGCGCCCGGACGGCGCCCGGGAGCGGTGAGTCCGGGGCGTCCGGCGCCGGCCGGGCGGGTGGGCGGGGTCAGTTCGGGCCGGTGGCGGGCTTGCGGCCCCAGACGACCACCGGGTCGCCGGTGCGGGTGGTGTTCCAGAGCCGCTCGGCGTCCTCGTAGTGCAGGTTGACGCAGCCCGCGGAGCCGGGCCCCTCGAAGAGGTCGCCGTACACGCCGTGCAGGGCCTGGCCGCCGTCGAAGTACTGGGCGTAGGGCATGGGCGCGTCGTCGTACAGCTCGGAGTGCTCGTCGATGACCCGCTCGTCGATCTCGTGGCGGCCGGTGCGGGTCTCCTGGCCCTCGCGGCCGCTGCGCACCGGTACGGCCTGGTAGACGGGCTTGCCGCCGCGCTGGACCCACATCAGCTGGCGGGTGAGGTCCACGCAGACCACCCGGCCGGCCTCCGCCGGGCACCGGCCGTCCCGGTTCGGGTGCCGGCGCTCCTCGACGACCAGGGTCGTGCGGTACGTGGCCAGGTCCGGGTAGCCGTCGGCGGGGTCGAGCCCCTGCGCCTCCTGGAAGGCCCGGACGGCCCGGCAGTCCGCCTCGCTCTGCCGGCCGTCCACCGGCCGTCCGAGATAGGCCTCCAGCTCCCGCTGGTACGGGCCGGTGTCCGCGGTACAGGCGTCCGCCACGGGCGGGGCGGTCCCGGCGGGCGGCGCGGCGGTGGCCGACGGCGGGGTGGTGCCGGTCGGCGGGGCGGTCCCGGCGGTCGGCGGGGTCGTGCCGGTGGCCGGGGTGGTGGCGGTGGGCGGCGGGGCCGTGTCCGGCGTACTGCCGTCCGGCGGCCGCGCCGCGGTGGCCGCCGGGGCCGGGGATATGTCCCCGGGGCCGTCCGCGGCCAGGGCGGCCGGCGCGGCCGCCAGCGCCGCCAGGGCCACGACGGCGAGGGCCGCGGCGCCGGCCGGACCGGGGCCGCCGTGCCGGGGGCCGGTTCGGTGCATGGGACCGCCCTTCCTCGTACTGTTCCTGCTCGCGCTTCCTGCCTGCTCTCGCCGCCCCCTGCCTGGCATTCGAGCACGTCCGGCGCGGCGGTACGCGGGCGGACGGGCCATCCGGGTTGCGGACCGGGGCGGGCCGGGCACGGACGCGGGCCGGGCCCCGGCGGTCTGCACCACCGGGGCCCGGCCCGTCCGCTCCTGGCCGGAGCCGTCAGTGCGGCTTGCCCTTGGGGGGCTCACCGCGCTTGTTGACCAGGGTCACGACGATGCCGACGTCGGCGTTGTCCTTGGTCAGGACGTAGGGCCCGCTGACCGGGTTCGCCGGCAGCCGGTACCCCTCGGGGACCGCGGTCTCGCGCAGGTAGTACGTCCCCAGCGGCAGCGCGCCGAAGTCGCAGTAGCCGTCGGCGTCGGTGGCGCAGGCCGGGCCGACCTTGGTGTCGGCGGTGCCGCCCCCGGTCTGCAGTCCGGTGCGTCCGTTGGTCTCGCGCCAGAGCTCGAAGACCGCGCCGCGCAGCGGACGTCCGGTGGTGGCGTCCTCCTTGACGACGTTGATGCTCCCGACGATCTCGTCGTTGCCGAAGGTCACGCTGATGCCCTGGTCCGCCTGCTCGGCGGTGAGCAGGTGCGGTCCGCTGACCGCCGGGTCGGGCAGCCGGTAGCCCTCGGGCGCCTTGGTCTCCTGCCAGTAGTACGCGCCCAGCGGCAGGTCGCGGCCGGTGCACAGGCCGTCGGCCGCCGTGGTGCAGGCCGGTCCGACCTTGGTGTCGGGGGTCGCGCCCTCGGTCTGGAGGCCGCGGGTGCCGTTGGTCTCGCGCCAGAGCTGGAACTCCGCACCGGCCAGCGGCCGGCCGGTGGCCCGGTCGGTCTTGAGGATGGCGACCGATCCGGTCTTCTGCCGGTTGACGATCTTGACCGTGAGGCCCTGGTCGGCGTTCTGCTCGGTCAGGGTGAAGGGGCCCGAGACGTTCGGCTCGGGGAGCCGGTAGCCGTCGGGGGCCTTGGTCTCCTGCCAGTAGTACGAGCCCAGTCGGAGCCCGTCGCGGACACAGCCGCCGTCCGCGCCGGTGGTGCAGGCCGCGGCCACCTTCGTGTCGGCGTCCGCACCCTCGGTCTGGAGGCCGGGCGTGCCGTTGGTCTCGCGCCAGAGCTGGAACTCCGCACCGGCCAGCGGCCGGTCGGTGTCGACGTCGTGCTTGGTGATCCGGAGCTCGCCGAGCACCGGCTGGTCGTCGGCCGTGACGGACACGCCGTCGGCGGAGTTCCCCTCGGTCAGTTCCAGCGGTCCGAAGACCCCCGGGTCCGGCAGCCGGTAACCGGCCGGGGCCTTGGTCTCCTGCCAGTAGTACGTCCCCAGCGGCAGCCCCTCGGTACGGCAGACGCCGTCGGCCGGGGTGGTGCAGGGGTCCCCGACCTTCGTGTCCGGGGTGGCGCCACCGGTCTGGAGGCCGGGGCTGCCGTTGGTGTCCCGCCACAGCTGGAAGTCCGCGCCCGCCAGCGGGCCGCCGGTGGTGGCGTCGTGCTTGACCACCCGCACCTCACCGACCATGTGCCGGTCGTCGACCGTGACCGACACCCCGTCAGCGGCGTTCTCCGCCGTCAGGTCCAGCGGTCCGAAGACGCTCGGGTCCGGCAGCAGGTAACCGGACGGAGCCTTGGTCTCCTGCCAGTAGTACGAACCGAGCGCCAGCCCGGTCCGGCTGCACCCGCCGGCCATCCCGGTCGTGCAGACCACGTCCACCTTCGTGTCCGGGTCCGCCCCCTCGGTCTGGAGGCCGGGGGCGCCGTTGGTCTCCCGCCAGAGCTGGAACTCCGCGCCGGCCAGCGGCGCGCCGGTGACCGCGTCCCGCTTCAGGACCCGTACCTCGCCGACGGCCGGGCGGTCGTCGACCGTGACCGACACCCCGTCCGCGGCGTTCTCGGCCGTCAGGGCCAGCGGGCCGAAGACGCTCGGGTCGGGCAGGACGTAGCCGCTCGGGGCCTTGGTCTCCTGCCAGTAGTAGGCGCCCAGCGCCAGGCCGGTGCGACGGCAGCCGCCGTCCGTGCCGGTCGTGCAGACCGCGTCCACCTTCGTGTCCGGGTCCGCGCCCTCCGTCTGGAGGCCCGTCCGGCCGTTGGTCTCCCGCCAGAGCTGGAACTCCGCGCCGGCCAGCGGCGCGCCGGTGACCGCGTCCCGCTTCAGGACCCGGACCTCGCCGACCACCGCGGCGTTGTCGACGGTGACCGAGACGCCGTCCGCCGCGTTCTGCGCCGTCAGGCCCAGCGGGCCGAAGACACTCGGGTCCGGGAGGACGTGGCCCGCCGGGGCCTTGGTCTCCTGCCAGTAGTACGCGCCGAGCGGCAGGTCGTCGGTGCGGCAGCGGCCGTCGGCCGGGGTGGTGCACTCCGGGCCCACCGCGGTGTCCGGGGTCGCCCCGTCGGTCTGGAGGCCGGGCCGGCCGTTGGACTCGCGCCAGAGCTGGAACTCCGCGCCGGCCAGCGGCTGCTGGGTGGTGGCGTCGCGCTTGAGGACGCTCACGCTGCCGGTGGGCGGGACGTAGTAGCCGGCGTCGTGGGTGTGGTCGTTCTCGCCCGCCCGGCCGGTGGTGAAGGACTCGGTCTGGGTCGCCGGGTCCGGGTTGGAGTCGACCGAGCGGTTGGTGCCCTGCTCCTTCGCCGTGGGCACCAGGTCCGCGGGGGCGGGCTTCTCGGGGATGCCCGAGGTGTCACCGGTCTTCACGTCGTACGTGATCCGGTACGCGGTGCCCGGGTCGACCTGGAAGTAGTACTCGCCCCGGCCGTCGGTGGTGGTGGTCTTGAGGACGGTGCCGTTCTCGTCCTTGAGCTGCACCGTCGCACCGGGGATCGGCTCCTCGTCGGCGCCCTGGACGCCGTCCCGGTTCCGGTCGAACCAGACCCGGTTGCCGACCTGGAGCGGCGCTTGGTCGCACAGCAGCTCCAGGTCGCCCAGGCCGTTGGCCTTGCCGAAGGAGCCGGTGCCGCCGTCGACCTGGTAGTCCTCCGAGCCCGCGCCCGTGGTGTTGTCGAACTTGCGGACCCCGCCCGTGAAGATGTCGAGCGGGTCGACGATGGTCGCCACCGTCTTGGTGAAGCGGGGCGCGAAGGCCAGGCCGCCCTGGAGCGACTCGGCGAGCTGCCCGAGGGTGGAGTCCGCGTAGTAGTACTCCTTCACCGTGTCCTGCTGCGGCGGTGCGCTGCCGGGGGTGAAGTGGTTCGGGCAGGCGTCGGACTCGCTGTCCCACACCCAGCCGCCGGAGGTCTTGCAGACCCGGGTCATGTCGCCCATCGACGGGAAGAGCGAGCGCTGCGCGGTGTCGGTGCTGCCCTCGGGGGCCAGCGCCTCGTACCCGGCCTGGTCGCCGAGGCGGTCCCGGAAGCCCAGGATCATCGAGCCGTCGCGGTCGAAGACGATGTCGGACAGCAGCGGCTGCGGGAAGTTGGCCTGGAGGAACCAGGCGTACGGGTCCCAGGTGGCCAGCCAGTGCCGCCAGTGCGTGTCGCCCTGGGTGGAGGCGTAGCCCATGCCCCGCTCGAAGGCGAGGTCGTGGCCGATCACCGTGTCGAAGGCGGTGCCGTTCAGCTTGAGGACGAAGGCCCGCAGATCGGCGTCCTGGCCGCGGGTCTCGGCGCTGCAGGTGCCGCCGACGTAGACGCCGCCGTCGTGCATCCCGAGGCCGTACGGCCGCCAGTCGCCGGGGCCGCCCGGGCAGCCGGGGTCCGGCACCGGGATGACCTGCTTCGGGGTGGCCGCGGGCTTGCCCGGGCCCGCCCCGTCGGTGTCGTAGACGTACAGGCTCTTGGCCTTGAGTCCGACCGCGTAGAGGGTGCGGCCGTCGTCCGCGAGGTCGAGGTCGCCCAGGCCCTCCTTGCCGACCGCGTTGTTGATCTCCATGGTGTCGCGGGTCAGGTCGGCCGAGTGCACGGCGTCGCCGGCGTCCGCGACGGTGGTGAAGAGCGAGGTGGTGTGGGTGCCCCGGTCGACGACGTAGATGCCGCCGGGACCGGCCGGACCGTACGGCATCAGCCGCTTGGTCAGCGCGCCGACGAACAGCTGGTCGGTGTCGCGGCGGTGGGCCAGCCCGTAGGTCGCGCCGATCTGCTCGAAGGTCGACTCGTCCGTGGGGGGCGGGGTGGTCCCGGTGCGGTCGTACGGCCAGGAGACCAGGGCCTTGGTGCCGACCACGCCCGGGGAGCCCTGGTGGAAGCAGGGGGTGGCGAGGTCCGGGTTGGCCTGGCAGTAGTCGGCGGGGTTGTGCACCCCGGTGACCACCGTGGCGTCCCCGCCGCTCAGGTCGACGAACTCCACGAGGGAGGACAGGGTCGGCGCGGGCCCGCCCGCCTGCGCCGGGCGCAGGAAGGACTTGGCCGCCGGGATGACCGCCTCGACCCGGTACCGGCCGCCGCTCAGGCCCAGTCCGGCCGGGGAGAGCACGACCTTGCCGTCGGCGCCGGTGACGCCCTGGCCGGACTTCCCCGAGGGGTCGGTGAGGGTGACGGGGATGCCCTCCTCGCCCACCTCCAGCGCCGGTGTCCAGCTGCCGTCCGAGTCGACGTCGCGTACGACGGTGACCGTGACGGATCCGTCGGCCCGGGCCGCCCGGGCGGCGGGGGCCGCTCCGGTGGCCAGCGCGGGGCCGGTGGCGAGGGCGGGCAGTGCCAGCAGCACCGCGGCCCCGCTCAGCCATCTCGGACTCCGCCGCCGCGGAGCCCTCAGGGGAACCTTCATCGCCCTCGCTTCCAAGATCACCTGATGATTCATCAGACGATCTCGCGCGGCGCTCCCCGGACGGCCGACCGGCGGGGCCGGGATCACCCGCCCGCAGCAGGAGAACAACCCCGATGCCCGCCCGCCGGACGGGCGGTCCCGCTACCGCGTCAGGACCAGGCTGACGTTGTGCCCGCCGAAGCCGAAGGAGTTGGCCAGGGCGGCCCCCCAGTCGCCGGTGCGCACCTCGCCGTGGACCACGTCCAGGTCGATCGCCGGGTCCAGCCGCTCCAGGTTCCGGGTGGCGGGGAGCGCCCCCTCGTGCAGGGCGAGCAGCGCGACCATCGCGCCCACCGTCCCGGAGGCACCCAGCATGTGACCGGTCATCGACTTGGTCGCGGTGACCGCCGCGTGGCCGCCGACCGCCCGGCGGATCGCCTGCGCCTCGGCCAGGTCCCCGGACCCGGTGGAGGTGGCGTGGGCGTGCACCACCCCGATGTCCGAGGCGCCCAGGCCGGCGTCGCGCAGCGCCAGCTCCATGGCGACGACCTGGCCGTCGGCGTCCGAGGCGGTGATGTGGTGCGCGCTGGAGGTCACGGCGCTGCCGGCCAGCGCGCCGTAGGTGCGGGCCCCGCGGGCCCGGGCGAAGCCGTCCCGCTCCAGGACCATGATCCCGGCGCCCTCGCCCATGACGAAGCCGGACCGGGCCGCGTCGAAGGGCCGGGACACCGACTCCGGGTCCTCGGCGGCGGTGGAGAGCGCCTTCATCTGGGCGAAGGCCGCGAGGGTGAAGGGGTGCAGGCAGGCCTCCACGCCGCCGGCCACCACCACGTCCGCCCGGCCGGCCCGGATCAGGTCCTGCGCCATGGCAAGGGCCTCGGCGCCGGAGGCGCAGGCGCTGACCGGGGTGCGGGCGCCGCCCCGGGCACCGAGGTCCATGCTGACCCAGGCCGCCGGGCCGTTGGGCATCAGCATGGGGACGGCGAACGGGGAGAGCCGGCGGGCGCCGGCGCTCTCGAGGAGGTCGTCCTGGGCCAGGGTGGTCAGCATCCCGCCGGTGCCGGTGCCGATGACCACGGCCAGCCGCTCCGGCGCGACCTCGGGGGCGCCGGCGTCCCGCCAGGCCTCCCGGGCGGCGAGCAGGGCCAGTTGCTCGCCCCGGTCGAGCTTGCGGGCTTCGACCCGGGGCAGCAGCCCGGCGGGGTCCTCGGGCAGGCCTGCCGCGACGTGCACCGGCAGCTCCGCGGCCCATTCCTGGTCGAGGAAGCGCACACCCGACTTGCCGGCCAGCAGCGCGGACCAGGAGGAGGGTGCGTCGACGCCCAGGGGCGTCAGGGCGCCCATGCCCGTGACCGCGATCCGGCCGTCTCCGGCACCGTTTCCCGCCATCTCTGCCTCCTCGAGAACCCTGAACAGTGGGGATTCCACAATGCGTTGATCCAGCTGACCTCGATCCTGCCAAGCTGAAACCCCATCAGTCAGCGGGTGAGTCCACCGATTCGACGGGAGGGGCTTAGAGGGTCCCGACAACAACGCACCTCGGGAGAACGGCCTCAGCCGCGAGCCGGAGCGGACTCGACGGCGAGTGCGGGGTGGGCCCGACGGCCCGGAAAACGAAGCGGCGGCTGCCGGACGACCTTGCCGCCGTCCGCCAACCGCCCACTTCTTCTTTCCCCCCGAGCCGCAGACGCCTCTCCCCCGTCGGCGCGACGAATCGCGACGCCGGAAGCGGCTGCGTGCTCGATGAGATCGTATCAACTACAGGTGATGTCTCGTCAACCCTGATTGAATTCCGGCACGGTCACGGCCGCGCCGGCGGCCGCCGGGAGCGCCCGGGAGATGCGCACCAGCAGGTCCCCGTGCTCCGCCTCCGCGGCCCGCAGGGACCGGATCGCGGCGGCGCTCTGCGCCGGGTCCGCCGGGGCGCCCCGGTCCCGGTCCCGGACCGCCGTCTCGAACATCGCGGCGAGCCCGACCACCGCCGCCTCCCGCTCGCCGGCCCCGCCCGCCTCGGCCGCCCGGCGGGCGTCCTCGCGCACCCCGTCCGCACAGTAGCCGCGCAGCTCCAGCAGCCAGTCGTTGATGGTGGTCATCCGGTACATCAGCCGCTGCTCGGGGCCCGCGTACCAGGGCGCGGTCAGCAGCACCGAGCCCGCGCCGGCCGGCGGCCGGATCAGGGCCCGCAGCGGGCTCAGCGCGGCGAAGGTCCGGCAGGGCCGCCAGACCCGCTCGGTCAGCCAGGGGCCGAAGACCGGCAGCAGGAAGCCGAAGGTGACCACCATGCCGTCGAGGGAGATGAAGGGGGCCACGCCCTCGTTGAGCGCGGCGGAGTGCATCAGCACCCCGGTCAGCTTGAGCACGCCGAAGATCAGGTTGCAGACGAAGCCGACCGCGAGCACCACCAGGCCCGCCTGGAGGGAGTTGCCGACCGAGGAGGCCTTCTTGCCGCCGAGGTCCCGGCTGATCTCCAGGGCCCACTGGCAGCAGACGATCGTGGTCGCGCAGGCCGCCACGATGTGCGCGAGCAGGTAGAGGACGATCATCTCGCGGATGAAGGGCGTGTCGGCGTAGTAGGTGTCGAAGTCCCGCAGCCGCTCGGAGGGCGCCTCGCCCAGCGTGAAGCAGCCGATGATCGCGAGGATCACCAGGCAGTAGCAGGCCATCCAGATGCGGATCCGGCGCCGGGTCCGCGCGTCCACCCGCGAGTCCGCCCGCCAGTTCTCCATCAGCACCAGACAGGCGCAGGAGAAGGCGCACAGGATGCAGTAGACCAGCGGGGCCGAGAAGTTGCTGACGCCGGTGAGGCGGTTGACCACGGTGATGGTCGGCGGGGCCGAGAAGGCGAAGCAGGCGCTGGCCGTGAGCAGCACGGTGTTCACGGTCCGCACCATCGGGTTGCGCCAACCGCGCAGCAGCGCCGGCAGCTTCGCCAGCAGGGCGATGCCCATGGCGGTCGCCGGCACGTAGTAATTGACGCCCTCGTGCACGGTCAGCCTTCCAGTGATGCCCAGATGCGGCTGGCGATGCCGTCGGCGGGCGCGCCGCGGGTGCCCTCCAGGTACGGGCGGAACTTGCTCGCGAGCATCCGGCCGAACTTCTCGGCCCGCCGCTCCTCGTCGAGGTCGACGTCGGTGCGCGCGGACACGTGCGCGACCGCCTCGGAGAGGGTCCAGCGGTCGCCGAGCATCCGGGCGGCGGCCATGGCGCCGGCCGCGCTGTGACCGCAGGCGCCCTCCTTGCGGTGCCACAGCTCGTGACCCATGATCACCAGCTGGTGCAGCGGCGAGGTGTTCGCCTCGACCGCGATCACGTCGTGGTCGCCCAGGTCGAGCCAGAGGCCGCTGACCGTGCCCACCGGGAAGGGCTCCATCATCAGGCGCACCTCGCGCCCGCTGGTCTCCGTCAGATAGCCGCAGATCGCCCGGAGCAGTTCCTCCACGGTCTCGGGTACCGGCCGCGGCAGCCCTGTGAACAGCTCGTCACGATGACGCTTCATTTCGCGGGAGATGCCCACCCCGTGCCACCCGTCTCTCCGGCCGGGCGCACCGGCCTCGCGCCGCACCCGTCCCGTCCGTACCGATGGAACCGCGTCCCCCGACCACGTTCCACTCCGTCACTGCGCTGCGGCCGCCACACCCCCGGTGGCGGCGGGCGCCCTCACTCCGCCCCGGTCTCCCGGGCCCGGTCCTCGCGCGAGCGCCGGGCGATCGACTCGATCAGGGCGATGATCGGCTGCGCGGTGTCGTCGGGTACGTCGGCCAGGGCGCGCGCCGCGTAGCCGACCACGCCGAGCGCGGCGAGGTCGGGCTGGGGGCCCGCGGCCTTCAGCCGGCGCAGGTCGGCGTCCTGGCGCTCGACGGTCTGCTCGAGGAGGTCCTTGTGGATCCGCTGGAGGACCCGGTCCAGGGCCTCGGCCGGCGGCGCCACCAGGAACTCGATCTTCTCGCCGAAGAAGCCGGCGATACCGGCGGCGTGATCGAGGTTGGGGGCCTTGCCGGTCTTGATCATCTTGTCCAGCCACTGGGCGCTGGTGCCCGCCCCGGCGGCTATCTCGGCCAGGGAGTAGGCCCGCACCTGGCCGTCGGGCAGCGCGCGCAGCCGGGTCCGGCGCAGGAAGAGGATGCGCTCGACCACCTGGCGGTGCCGCTCCTCCACCGGGTCCGCGGTCCCTCCCGACGCCGGGACGGGCGGCACCGGTTCGCCGCGCAGCAGCGCCTCGACGTCGGCCTCGGGCAGGCCGGAGGCGTAGGCGAGACCGCCCTCGCCGGCCACCCGCAGCGCGTCGACGGGCTCCCGCCCGGCGCGTTCGAGGAGTTCGCGGATGCGCTGCAGCGTCTCGACCGGTCGGGGTGCGGGTTGGTCGCTCACTCGTGCTCCCGATCATGCGTGCGGCGGACTCCGGCGTGCGACCCTAACGACCGCGCTGCGGCCTGCGCAACTACGCCCCGTCCGAGGGGCGGACGGCTCCGGTCCGCCGCCGCCCGCCATCGGCTGCCGACCACACATGAACAACGGCAAAATGAGATAATGCCGTGAGGATTGGCCGAACGAGGAGGGAACGCGCGTGAGCACGTCGACAGGAACAGGGGCCCGCGGGCTCGACACCGAGAAGATCCGGGCCGACTTCCCGATCCTGCAGCGGGTGCTGCGCAGCGGCGCGCCGCTGGTCTACCTGGACTCGGCCGCCACCACCCAGAAGCCGCTCCAGGTCCTCGACGCCGAGCGGGACTTCTACCTGAACCACAACGCGGCCGTGCACCGCGGGGCCCACCAGCTCGCCGAGGAGGCGACCGAGGCGTACGAGCAGGCCCGCGCCACCATCGCGGGCTTCATCGGCGCCCCGCGCCCGGAGGAGGTCGTCTTCACCAAGAACGCCACCGAGGGCATCAACCTCGTGGCGTACGCCCTGGGCAACGCCGGCCGGCTGGGCCCGGGGCGCAGGATCGTGACCACCGAGATGGAGCACCACGCCAACCTGGTGCCCTGGCAGGAGCTGGCCCGCCGGACCGGCGCCACCCTCTCGTGGTTCCCGGTGGACGGGGAGGGCCGGCTGGACCTGTCCACGATCGACGAACTGATCGACGAGGACACGGCCGTGGTGGCCCTGACCCACCAGTCGAACGTGCTGGGCACGGTCAACCCGGTGACGGAGATCGCGGCGCGGGCCCACGCCGTGGGCGCCCTGGTCGTGGTCGACGGGGCCCAGTCGGTGCCGCACCGGCCGGTGGACGTCACCACGCTCGGCGCGGACTTCCTGGTCTTCTCGGGCCACAAGATGCTCGCGCCCAGCGGCATCGGCGTGCTCTGGGGCCGCTACGACCTCCTGGCGGAGCTGCCGCCCTTCCTCACCGGCGGCTCGATGATCGAGCTGGTGGAGATGGCGAGCTCCACCTACCTGCCGCCGCCGCAGCGGTTCGAGGCCGGCGTGCCGATGACCGCCCAGGCGGTGGGTCTGGGGGCCGCGGTGTCCTACCTCGACGCCCTCGGCATGGACCTGGTCAAGCGGCACGAGGACGAACTGACGGAGCAGGCGCTCGCGCTCCTGTCCGAGATCCCGGGCGTGCGGATCATCGGACCCGGCGGGACCGCCGACCGGGGCGCGACCGTCGCCTTCACCGTGGAGGGCATCCACCCGCACGACGTCGGCCAGGTCCTGGACGACCAGGGGGTGGCGGTCCGCGTCGGCCACCACTGCGCCCGGCCGCTGATGCGGCGGTTCGCGGTGGCGGCGACCACCCGGGCCAGCTTCTACGTCTACAACACCGCCGAAGAGGTCGAGGCGCTGGCGGCGGGCGTGCGCGCGGCCCAGAAGTACTTCGCCTGAGGGATCCCCACGGCACCGGCCCCCGCGTCCTCGTGCGGACGCGGGGGCCGGTGCCGTCGGGACGGCCGGGGTGCTTACAGGCCGGCGGCGGCGCGCAGGGCGTCGACGCGGTCGGTGCGCTCCCAGGTGAAGTCCGGCAGCTCGCGGCCGAAATGGCCGTAGGCGGCGGTCTGGGCGTAGATCGGGCGCAGCAGGTCGAGGTCGCGGATGATCGCGGCCGGGCGCAGGTCGAAGACCTCGCCGATGGCGTGCTCGATCTTGTCGACGTCGACCGTGGCGGTACCGAAGGTCTCCACGAAGAGACCGACCGGCTCGGCCTTGCCGATCGCGTACGCGACCTGGACCTCGCAGCGGCCCGCCAGGCCCGCGGCGACGACGTTCTTGGCCACCCAGCGCATCGCGTACGCGGCACTGCGGTCCACCTTCGACGGGTCCTTGCCCGAGAACGCGCCACCACCGTGACGGGCCATGCCCCCGTACGTGTCGATGATGATCTTGCGACCCGTCAGACCCGCGTCACCCATCGGACCGCCGATCTCGAACCGGCCGGTCGGGTTGACCAGCAGCCGGTAGCCGTCGGTCTCGAGGCTGATGCCGTCCTCGACGAGCTCCTTGAGGACGTGCTCGACGACGAACTCGCGGATGTCGGGGGCGAGCAGCGAGTCGAGGTCGATGTCCGAGGCGTGCTGCGAGGAGACGACCACGGTGTCGAGGCGGACGGCCTGGTCGCCGTCGTACTCGATGGTGACCTGGGTCTTGCCGTCGGGGCGCAGGTACGGGATGGTGCCGTTCTTGCGGACCTCGGAGAGGCGGCGCGAGAGGCGGTGGGCCAGCTCGATCGGCAGCGGCATCAGGTTCGGCGTCTCGCTGCACGCGTAGCCGAACATCAGGCCCTGGTCGCCCGCGCCCTGCTTGTCGAGCTCGTCCTCGTCACCCTCGACCCGCTGCTCGTAGGCGGTGTCGACGCCCTGCGCGATGTCCGGGGACTGCGCGCCGATGGACACCGACACGCCGCAGGAGGCGCCGTCGAAGCCCTTCTTCGAGGAGTCGTAGCCGATCTCCAGGATCTTGTCGCGCACCAGGGACGCGATGGGCGCGTAGGCCTTGGTGGTCACCTCGCCCGCGATGTGGACCAGACCGGTGGTGATCAGCGTCTCTACGGCGACGCGGGAGGTCGGGTCCTCGGTGAGGAGCGCGTCGAGGATCGTGTCGCTGATCTGGTCAGCGATCTTGTCGGGGTGGCCCTCGGTGACGGACTCCGAGGTGAACAGGCGGCGGGACACATCGCTCCCTGGGGTTGCAGCGGCTGCTGGCTGAATGGTTTCGCGGACTCCGGGCGGGGGCTGCGCCCACCCGGGTTCCTGTTCTAGCTTATCGGGCGCTTCCGCGCCCCGGACCACGCGTCTCGCCTGATGGGAGGGCTGTGACCTGCGGCACTCCATTGTGGCGCACTCGGAACGCAGGGAACAAGGGCCGTCACTCAGGCGAGTCGGGGTGCGACCAGGTCCCAAATGCGGTCGGCCAGCGCTTCCTTGGGGCCATGGGGCACGGGCGTCTGCTCACCATCGGATGAGAGGATGACCGCTTCGTTCTCCTCGGAACCAAAGGTCTTGTTGGTACCGACTTCATTCACGACGAGAAGATCACACCGCTTCCGGCGAAGCTTGACCAGTCCATGAGCGAGGACGTCGTCGGTCTCCGCCGCGAATCCCACGATGATCTGACCGGGCCGGGCCCGGTCGGCGGAGATCTCCGCGAGCACGTCGGGGTTGCGCACCAGCGCGACCGGCGCGGGCTCCTCCCCGTCCTTCTTCTTGATCTTCCCGGTGACGTACTCGGCGGGGCGGAAGTCGGCCACGGCCGCCGCCATCACCACCGCGTCGGCGTCCGCGGCGGCCTGGAGCACCGCCTCCCGCAGCTCCAGGGCCGTGCCCACCCGCACCACGTCGGCCCCGGCCGGGTCCGGCAGGGCGGCGTTGGCGGCGATCAGGGTGACCCGGGCGCCGCGGGCCACCGCGGTCCGCGCCAGCGCGTAGCCCTGCTTGCCGGAGGAGCGGTTGCCGAGGAAGCGGACCGGGTCCAGCGGCTCGCGGGTGCCGCCGGCGCTGACGACCACGTGCCGGCCGCGCAGGTCGGGCTCCTCGACCCCGCGGGCCAGCACCCTGCGGCAGACCTCGAAGATCTCCTCGGGGTCGGGCAGCCGGCCCTTGCCGGTGTCCTTACCGGTGAGCCGGCCGACCGCCGGCTCGATCACCACGGCCCCGCGGCGGCGCAGGGTGGCGACGTTCTCCTGGGTGGCCGGGTGCTCCCACATCTCGGTGTGCATGGCGGGCGCGAAGACCACCGGGCAGCGGGCCGTGAGCAGGGTGTTGGTCAGCAGGTCGTCGGCGAGCCCGTGGGCGGCCTTGGCCAGCATGTCGGCGGTGGCCGGGGCCACCACGACCAGGTCGGCGCCCTGGCCGATGCGGACGTGCGGGACCTCGTGGACGGACTCCCAGACCTCGGTGGAGGCGGGGTTGCCGGACAGCGCCGACCAGGTGGCCTCGCCCACGAAGTTCAGCGCCGCGGCGGTGGGGACCACCCGGACCTGGTGTCCCGACTCGGTCAGCCGCCGCAGCAGCTCGCACGCCTTGTAGGCGGCGATGCCGCCACTGACCCCCAGGACGACCTTCGGCTTGTCCACTACGTCTCCGCTCCCCGGCTCTGCTTCGAATGTTCCACGAACGACGGTGCCACCCATGACACACCACAGGCCCGGCAGGTGCTCTGCCGGGCCTGTGGTGAAGGTATCGCTGAGTGCCTTACTGGGCCGGGGCCTCGATGGCCTCGGAGGTCAGCAGACCCGCGTTGATCTCGCGCAGCGCGATCGACAGCGGCTTCTCGTGGACGTGGGTGTCCACGAGCGGGCCGACGTACTCCAGCAGGCCCTCACCGAGCTGCGAGTAGTACGCGTTGATCTGACGCGCGCGCTTGGCCGCGTAGATCACGAGGCTGTACTTCGAGTCCGTGGCCTCGAGCAGCTCGTCGATCGGCGGGTTGATGATGCCCTCGGGCGCGGTGATGGAAGAGGACACGCTCTACCTTCCGAAGATGGATAAAAGATCAGACAACTGCCATCAAGGCTAGCAGCTCGCGCGCTACGTCCTCGACGGAGGTGTTGACAAGGGTGGTGTCGAACTCGGACTCGGCCGCGAGTTCGACCTTGGCGGCCGCGAGACGGCGCTCGATGACCTCGGGGGCCTCGGTGCCCCGGCCGGTGAGCCGGCGCACCAGCTCCTCCCAGCTCGGCGGGGCCAGGAAGACCAGCTGGGCCTCGGGCATCGACTCGCGGACCAGCCGGGCGCCCTGGAGGTCGATCTCCAGGAGGACCGGCTCGCCGTTGTCGATGCGCTCCAGGACGGCCGCGCGGGGCGTGCCGTAGCGGTTGCCCGCGAACTCGGCCCACTCCAGCAGCTCGCCGTTGGCGATCAGCTTGTCGAACTCGTCGTCGTTGACGAAGAAGTACTGGACGCCGTGTCGCTCACCGGGCCGCGGCTTGCGGGTGGTGGCCGACACCGAGAGCCAGACCTCGGGGTGAACCTTGCGCATATGCGCGACGACCGTGCTCTTGCCGACCCCGGAGGGGCCGGAGAGCACGGTCAGCCGCGGACGAACCTCTGCTGCCATGGAGCGATTATCCCGGTTCTCAGGCATGCCTGAGAACACGGCGAGCGCTTCGGGCGACGCCTCAGGCGCCGCTACCGCCGAACTCGCGCTCCAGGGAAGCGATCTGGTTGGAACCGAGACCTCGGACACGGCGGCTCTCGGAGATGCCGAGCCGCTCCATGAGCTGCTTGGCGCGGACCTTGCCGACGCCGGGGAGGGACTCGAGCAGGGCGGAGACCTTCATCTTGCCGATGACGTCGTTCTCCTGGCCCTGCTTGATGACCTCGTGGAGGGAGGCGCCGGAGTGCTTGAGTCGATTCTTCACCTCGGCCCGCTCCCGGCGAGCCGCGGCGGCCTTTTCGAGCGCGGCTGCGCGCTGTTCAGGGGTAAGGGGCGGAAGAGCCACGCCTACGTCACCTCGGATGTCGAACTGTCGGATACGGACCGGTGGGGAACCGCCAGGCACCACACCGAACGAGCGACGAACAAGGGATCTGCGCGTTCGCTCTGGTCGGGAGACTAGCGGCCCACGCCGCTCCAGTCAGCGAGAACGGACGAAAAGTCCTGGTCAGCCTCCACTGAACCGTACATCACGGACATATAACCCTGGTTTTGGGTGGGGTTTTCGTCAAGCCGTGCGAGGGCGGTACCGATCTCGGCGCGAAATCACGTGTCGCCGCCCCCTCCGGAAGTCGCCGCCGGCGTCCCCGGCCAAGACCTGCGAGGCCCCGCGGCACCGAACATCCGACCGTCGGGCACGGACCCTGTTCCGGGCGGCGATTTCCGGCCACCACCCGGGGGTGGTGGCCGGCAGCCGCGGACTAGGCGGCGACGGCCGCGCGGATCTCGTCCGCGAAGGAGGCCGCGGCCCCGCGCAGGGCCGCCACGTCCGGGCCCTCGGCCAGGACGGCGCGGGAGACGTTGGGCACGACGTTGCCGACCGCGGAGCCGAAGACCTTGGGGAGGTCGGCGGCGGTGGCGCCCTGGGCGCCGATGCCGGGGGCCAGCAGCGGGCCGTTGATGTCCAGGTCGAAGGAGGACAAGTCGCCCAGCGTCGCGCCGACCACGGCCCCGAAGGAGCCCATCGGCTCGGCGCCGGCGTTCTCTGCCGCCAGGTGGGCCAGCATGGTCGCGCCGATGGTCCGGCCGTCCGCGCGCACCGCCCGCTGCACCTCCGCGCCCTCCGGGTTCGAGGTCAGCGCGAGCACGAAGAGGCCGGCTCCGGACTGCCGCGCGAGCGCCACCGCGGGCTCCAGCGAGCCGTAGCCCAGATACGGGGAGACCGTCAGCGCGTCGGAGAAGAGCGGCGAGCCCGGGTCGAGGAAGGCCGAGGCGTACGCGGCCATGGTCGAGCCGATGTCCCCGCGCTTGGCGTCCATCAGGACCAGCGTGCCGGCCGCCCGGGCGTCGGCCACGGTGCGCTCCAGCACAGCGACGCCCTTGGAGCCGAACCGCTCGAAGAAGGCCGCCTGGGGCTTGAAGACGGCCACGGTGTCGGCCAGCGCCTCCACGACGGTCCGGGAGAAGGCCTCCAGGCCCGCGATGTCGTCGCCGAGCCCCCAGGCGGACAGCAGGGCGGCGTGCGGGTCGATGCCGACGCAGAGCGGTCCCCGCGCGTCCATCGCCTCGCGGAGGCGGGTGCCGAAGGGGGTCACGGAGGTCACGGTCACAGTGCGGCCTTTCGGGTCTCGGCGCCGACGGCCTCGGCGAGGGTGGCGTACGGGCTGGCGGCGAGCCGGGCGGCCAGCCCCTTGTGGATGGCGCGGGCGTAGCAGGGGCCCTCGTAGATGAAGGCGCTGTAGCCCTGGACCAGCGTGGCGCCCGCCAGGATGCGCTGCCAGGCGTCCTCGGCGCTCTCCACGCCCCCGACGCCCACCAGGACCATCCGGTCGCCCACACGGGCGTACAGGCGCCTCAGGACCTCCAGGGAGCGCTCCTTGACGGGTGCGCCGGAGAGGCCGCCGGTCTCCTTCACCAGTTCGGGCGCGGACTTCAGGCCCAGGCCCTCGCGGGCGATGGTGGTGTTGGTGGCGATGATGCCGTCCAGGCCCAGCTCGAGCGCCAGGTCGGCGACCGCGTCCACGTCCTCGTCGGCGAGGTCCGGGGCGATCTTGACGAGCAGCGGGACCCGCCGGTCGGTGACGGTCCGGTCGGCGGCCTCGCGCACCGCCGTCAGCAGCGGCCGCAGCGACTCGGTGGCCTGGAGGTTGCGCAGGCCCGGGGTGTTCGGCGAGGAGACGTTGACGACCAGGTAGTCGGCGTGCCGGGCGAGCCGCTCGGTGGAGGCGACGTAGTCGCCGACCGCCTCCTCCTCGGGGACCACCTTGGTCTTGCCGATGTTGACGCCCACGACCGTCTTGAAGACCGGGTTGCGGGCGGCCAGCCGGTCGGCCACGGCCGCCGAGCCCTCGTTGTTGAAGCCCATGCGGTTGATCAGCGCCCGGTCCGGGACCAGCCGGAACAGCCGCTTCTTGGGGTTGCCCGGCTGCGCCTGCGCGGTGACCGTGCCGATCTCGATGTGGTCGAAGCCGAGCATCGCCATGCCGTCGATGGCCACGGCGTTCTTGTCGAAGCCGGCGGCGAGGCCGAAGGGGCCGTGCATCCGCAGGCCCAGGGCCTCGGTGCGCAGCGCCTCGTACCGCGGTGCGACGTAGGCCGCCACGAAGGTGCGCAGGACCGGGGTGCGGGCCGCGAGCCGGATCCACCGGAAGGCCATGTAGTGGGCCTGCTCGGGGTCCATCCGCTTGAAGACCAGGTTGAAGAACAGCTTGTACATCGTCCGTTTTATCCCTTGAATCCCTTGTGCGCTCGGAAAGACCTCATGCTGCGTCTTCTGGGGGACACCCCCAGACCCCCGAAAGGGGGACACCGGTCGAACTCCCCGGTGCCCCCCTCTCGAACGGGCTGCTAGTCGCGGGCCGCGGTCAGGTGCTCCGCGTGCTCCTGGAGCGAGCGCACGCCCACGTCGCCGCGGTTGAGCGCGTCGATGCCCTGGACGGCGGCGGCCAGCGCCTGGACCGTGGTCAGGCAGGGGACGCTGCGCGCCACGGCCGCCGTACGGATCTCGTAGCCGTCGAGGCGGCCGCCGGTGCCGTACGGGGTGTTGACGATGAGGTCGACCTGACCGTCGTGGATCAGCTGGACGACGGTCTTCTCGCCGTTCGGGCCCTCGCCCTCGCTGAGCTTGCGGACCACGGTGACGCTGATGCCGTTGCGGCGCAGCACCTCCGCCGTGCCGGAGGTCGCCATCAGCTCGAAGCCGTGGGCGACCAGCTCGCGGGCCGGGAAGATCATCGAACGCTTGTCGCGGTTGGCGACCGAGATGAAGGCACGGCCCTTGGTGGGCAGCGGGCCGTAGGCGCCGGCCTGCGACTTGGCGTAGGCGGTGCCGAAGACCGCGTCGATGCCCATGACCTCGCCGGTGGAGCGCATCTCCGGGCCGAGCACGGTGTCGACGCCGCGGCCGTGGATGTCGCGGAAGCGCGACCACGGCATGACGGCCTCCTTGACGGAGATCGGCGCGTCGATCGGCAGGGTGCCGCCGTCGCCGGTCCTGGGCAGCAGGCCCTCGGCGCGCAGCTCGGCGATGGTGGTGCCGAGCGAGATGCGGGCGGCGGCCTTGGCCAGCGGCACCGCGGTCGCCTTCGAGGTGAAGGGCACGGTCCGGGAGGCGCGCGGGTTGGCCTCCAGGACGTAGAGGATGTCACCCGCCATCGCGAACTGGATGTTGATCAGACCGCGGACGCCGACGCCCTTGGCGATCGCCTCGGTGGAGGCGCGCAGGCGCTTGATGTCGTGGCCGCCGAGGGTGATCGGGGGCAGCGCGCAGGCGGAGTCGCCGGAGTGGATGCCGGCCTCCTCGATGTGCTCCATGACGCCGCCGAGGTACAGCTCGGTGCCGTCGTAGAGCGCGTCCACGTCGATCTCGATCGCGTCGTCGAGGAAGCGGTCGACCAGCACCGGGCGGGTCGGCGAGATCTCGGTGGACTCGGCGATGTACGCCTCCAGGCGGGCCTCGTCGTAGACGATCTCCATGCCGCGGCCGCCGAGCACGTACGAGGGGCGCACCAGGACCGGGTAGCCGATCTCGTCGGCGATGGCCTTGGCACCCGCGAAGGTGGTGGCGGTGCCGTGCTTGGGGGCCGGCAGCCCGGCGTCGGCCAGGACCTGGCCGAAGGCGCCGCGGTCCTCGGCGGCGTGGATGGCCTCCGGGGAGGTGCCGACCACGGGCACGCCGTTGTCCTTGAGCGCCTGGGCCAGGCCCAGCGGGGTCTGGCCGCCGAGCTGGACCACGACACCGGCGATCGGGCCGGCCAGCGACTCGGCGTGCACGATCTCCAGCACGTCCTCGAGCGTCAGCGGCTCGAAGTACAGGCGGTCGGAGGTGTCGTAGTCCGTCGAGACGGTCTCGGGGTTGCAGTTGACCATCACGGTCTCGTAGCCCGCGTCGCTCAGGGCGAAGGAGGCGTGGACGCAGGAGTAGTCGAACTCGATGCCCTGGCCGATGCGGTTCGGGCCGGAGCCCAGGATGATCACCGCGGGCTTGGTGCGGGGCGCGACCTCGGACTCCTCGTCGTACGAGGAGTAGAAGTACGGGGTCTTCGCGGCGAACTCGGCGGCGCAGGTGTCGACCGTCTTGTAGACCGGGCGGACGCCGAGGGCGTGCCGGACCTCGCGGACGACGTCCTCGCGCAGGCCCCGGATCTCGGCGATCTGGGCGTCGGAGAAGCCGTGCCGCTTGGCCTCGGCCAGCAGCTCGGGGTCGAGCTTCTCGGCGGCGGCCAGCTCGTCGGCGATCTCCTTGATGAGGAAGAGCTGGTCGACGAACCAGGGGTCGATCTTCGTGGACTCGAAGACCTCCTCCGGGGTCGCGCCGGCCCGGATCGCCTGCATGACCGTGTTGATCCGGCCGTCGGTCGGGCGGACCGCGAGGGCCAGCAGCTCGGCCTTGTCACCGACCTCGCCGGTGAAGGAGAACTGCGAGCCCTTCTTCTCCAGGGAGCGCAGGGCCTTCTGCAGGGCCTCGGTGAAGTTGCGGCCGATGGCCATGGCCTCGCCCACCGACTTCATGGTGGTGGTGAGGGTGGCGTCGGCGGCCGGGAACTTCTCGAAGGCGAAGCGCGGGGCCTTGACGACGACGTAGTCGAGGGTCGGCTCGAAGGAGGCCGGGGTCTTCTCGGTGATGTCGTTCGGCACCTCGTCGAGCGTGTAGCCGATGGCCAGCTTCGCGGCGATCTTGGCGATCGGGAAGCCGGTGGCCTTCGAGGCCAGCGCCGAGGAGCGGGAGACGCGCGGGTTCATCTCGATGACGATGATCCGGCCGTCGGTCGGGTCGATCGCGAACTGGATGTTGCAGCCGCCGGTGTCGACGCCGACCTCGCGGATGATCGCGATGCCGATGTCGCGCAGCCGCTGGTACTCGCGGTCGGTCAGGGTCATCGCCGGGGCGACGGTGATGGAGTCGCCGGTGTGGACGCCCATCGGGTCGAAGTTCTCGATGGAGCAGACGACGACGACGTTGTCCTTGGTGTCGCGCATCAGCTCCAGCTCGTACTCCTTCCAGCCGAGGATGGACTCCTCCAGGAGCACCTCGGTGGTCGGGGAGAGCGTCAGGCCCTGGCCGGCGATGCGGCGCAGCTCCTCCTCGTCGTGGGCGAAGCCGGAGCCCGCGCCGCCCATGGTGAAGGAGGGGCGCACGACGACCGGGTAGCCGCCGAGGGTGTCGACGCCCTTGATGACGTCGTCCATCGAGTGGCAGATGACCGAGCGGGCGGACTCGCCGTAGCCGATCTTCTGCTTGACGGCCTCGACGACGCCCTTGAAGAGGTCGCGGTCCTCGCCCTTGTTGATGGCCTCGACGTTGGCGCCGATGAGCTCCACGCCGTACTTCTCCAGCACGCCCTGCTCGTGCATGGAGATCGCGGTGTTGAGCGCGGTCTGGCCGCCCAGGGTGGGCAGGAGGGCGTCAGGGCGCTCCTTGGCGATGATCTTCTCGACGAACTCGGGGGTGATCGGCTCGACGTACGTGGCGTCGGCGATCTCCGGGTCGGTCATGATCGTCGCCGGGTTGGAGTTCACCAGGATGACGCGCAGGCCCTCGGCCTTGAGGACGCGGCAGGCCTGGGTGCCGGAGTAGTCGAACTCCGCGGCCTGGCCGATGACGATCGGGCCGGAGCCGATGACCAGGACGGACTGGATGTCGGTGCGCTTAGGCACGCTCGGCCTCCATCTGGGCGGTGTTCATCAAAGACGTGAAGCGGTCGAAGAGGTACGCGGCGTCGTGCGGGCCCGCGGCCGCCTCGGGGTGGTACTGGACGCTGAAGGCCGGCTGGTCGAGCAGCTGGAGGCCTTCGACCACGTTGTCGTTCAGGCAGACGTGGGAGACCTCGGCGCGGCCGTAGGCGGTGTCGGAGACCTTGTCGAGCGGCGCGTCCACGGCGAAGCCGTGGTTGTGCGCGGTGATCTCGACCTTGCCGGTGGTGCGGTCCTGCACCGGCTGGTTGATGCCGCGGTGGCCGTACTTCAGCTTGTAGGTGCCGAAGCCGAGCGCGCGGCCCAGGATCTGGTTGCCGAAGCAGATGCCGAACAGCGGCGTCCTGCGCTCCAGCACGCCCTGCATGACGGAGACGGCGTGGTCGGCGGTGGCCGGGTCGCCGGGGCCGTTGGAGAAGAAGACACCGTCCGGGTTGACGGCGTAGATGTCGTCGACCGTGGCGGTGGCGGGCAGCACGTGCACCTCGATGCCGCGCTCGGCCATCCGGTGCGGGGTCATGCCCTTGATGCCGAGGTCCACCGCGGCGACCGTGAAGCGCTTCTCGCCGATCGCGGGGACGACGTACGTCTCCTTGGTGGCGACCTCTGCGGACAGGTCCGCGCCCTTCATCTGGGGGGACTCCTGGACGCGCGCCAGCAGGGCGGCGTCGTCGGCGACCGAGGCGCCGGAGAAGATGCCCACCCGCATGGCACCGCGCTCGCGCAGGTGGCGGGTGAGGGCGCGGGTGTCGATGCCCGAGATGCCGACGACGCCCTGGGCGGTCAGCTCCTCGTCCAGCGAGCGCTTGGCGCGCCAGTTGGAGGGCATCCGGGCGGGGTCGCGGACGACGTAGCCGGAGACCCAGATGCGCGCGGACTCGGGGTCGTCGTCGTTGACTCCGGTGTTGCCCACGTGCGGGGCGGTCATCACGACGACCTGGCGGTGGTACGACGGGTCGGTCAGGGTCTCCTGGTAGCCGGTCATACCGGTGGAGAACACGGCCTCGCCGAAGGTCTCCCCCACGGCCCCGTAGGCGCGTCCGCGGAAGATGCGGCCGTCCTCCAGGACGAGTACGGCGGGAGTCTTCACAGCTCCCCTGGTGGAGGTCGTCATCGTTCGGCGCCTTCCGTCGTGATGGATTGGTTCATGTCATTGATGGCTTCGACCCAGGCGGCGTGCTCGGCCGCGCGGTCGGAGCGGAAGCCCGAGTCGATCAGCTGGTCACCGTGCGCCCAGGTGACGACGAGCAGACCGCCCTCGGTGAGTACCTTGCCCGCGATTCCCTTGTCGAGGCGGGCGCCGCGCAGCTGCGCGGCCGGTACGAAGAAGTCGGTGGCACCCGGACGGACCACGTCCAGGCCCGCGTCGGTGAGGGTGAGCTCGACGCGGCTGCGGACCCCGAGGCCGTGCGCCACGATCCGGTCCAGCCACTGGCCGGCCGTCGTGGAGCCGTGGTACCGGCCGGTCATCGCCAGCCGGTGGGCGGGTAGGCCGTCGGGGGCGGCGGGCAGCTCCGGGAGGTCGCCCTGGAGCGCGCCGCGCCATTTCCAGCCCTGGCGCATCAGCCAGTAGACGAAGCCGATGAAGACGAGCAGTCCGATGACCCACGCGATGCGTGCGCCCCAGTCCGTCACCTTCGCCGATTCGCGCCCGGCGGCCTCGGCGGCCAGATGGATTGCTGCAGGTGTCACGCCAGATTCCCGTCCACGACCGTTGCCCGGCCCCGCAGGAAGGTGTGAGTGACGCGACCCGGCAGCTCGCGGCCCTCGTAGGGCGTGTTGCGGCTGCGGGAGGCGAAGTGCGCGGGGTCCACGACACCACGGTATGCCGGATCCACCAGCGTGATGTTGGCGGGTTCACCTGCCGAGACGGGTCGTCCATGGCCGTCGAGGCGGCCGATGCGCGCCGGGGCGGCGGACATCCGGTCGGCGACCTGGGCCCAGTCCAGCAGCCCGGTCTCCACCATCGTCGCCTGGACGACGGAGAGCGCGGTCTCCAGGCCCACCATGCCCATGGCCGCCGCGGCCCACTCGCAGTCCTTGTCCTCGTGGGGGTGCGGGGCGTGGTCGGTGGCGACGATGTCGATGGTGCCGTCGGCCAGCGCCTCGCGCAGGGCCATGACGTCCCGCTCGGTGCGCAGCGGCGGGTTCACCTTGTAGACCGGGTTGTACGAGCGGACCATCTCGTCGGTGAGGAGCAGGTGGTGCGGGGTGACCTCGGCGGTCACGTCGATGCCGCGGGACTTGGCCCAGCGGACGATCTCGACGGAGCCGGCGGTGGAGAGGTGGCAGATGTGCACGCGGGAGCCGACGTGCTCGGCGAGCAGCACGTCCCGGGCGATGATCGACTCCTCGGCGACGGCCGGCCAGCCGCCCAGGCCGAGCTCGGCGGAGACGACGCCCTCGTTCATCTGGGCGCCCTCGGTCAGCCGGGGCTCCTGGGCGTGCTGGGCGACGACGCCGCCGAAGGCCTTCACGTACTCCAGGGCGCGGCGCATGATCACTGCGTCGTCCACGCACTTGCCGTCGTCGGAGAAGACCTTCACGCCGGCGGCGGACTCGTGCATGGCGCCGAGCTCGGCGAGCTGCTTGCCCTCCAGGCCGACGGTGACGGCGCCGATGGGCTGCACGTCGCAGTAGCCGGCCTCCTGGCCGAGCCGGTAGACCTGCTCGACCACGCCGGCGGTGTCGGCGACGGGGAAGGTGTTGGCCATGGCGAAGACCGCGGTGTAGCCGCCGGAGGCGGCCGCGCGGGTGCCGGTCAGGACGGTCTCGGAGTCCTCGCGGCCGGGCTCGCGCAGGTGGGTGTGGAGGTCGACCAGGCCGGGCAGCAGGATCTGGCCCTCGGCCTCGACGATCTGCGCGCCCTCGGCCGACAGGCCGGTGCCGACCGCGGCGATGGTCTCGCCGTCGATCAGGACGTCCTGCACCTCGCCGCCGAGCACCTTCGCGCCACGGATCAGGATCTTGCTCATTACTTGGTCTCCTCGGTGGCGGGGGTGGAGGGGCGACGCGCAGCGTCTCCGGCAAGGGTGGTGGTGGGCGACGGGTGGGCGGGGGCGGTGGAGGTGGTGACGGCGGGCTCGGAGCCGCCGAGCAGCAGGTAGAGGACGGCCATCCGGATGGAGACGCCGTTGGCGACCTGCTCGACGACCGTGCAGCGGTCGGAGTCGGCGACCTCGGCGGTGATCTCCATGCCGCGGACCATCGGGCCGGGGTGCATCACGATGGCGTGCTCCGGCATCTTGGCCATGCGCGCGCCGTCGAGGCCGTACCGGCGCGAGTACTCGCGCTCGGTCGGGAAGAAGGCGGCGTTCATGCGTTCCCGCTGCACACGCAGCATCATCACCGCATCGGACTTCGGCAGCACCTCGTCCAGGCCGTAGCTGATCTCGCAGGGCCAGCTCTCCACACCGACCGGGATCAGGGTCGGCGGGGCCACCAGGGTGACCTCGGCGCCGAGGGTGTGCAGCAGGTCGACGTTGGAGCGGGCCACGCGGCTGTGCAGGACGTCGCCGACGAGGGTGATGCGCTTGCCGGCCAGGTCCTGGCCCAGGGCGCCCTTGCCGACCAGGCGGCGGCGCATGGTGAAGGCGTCGAGCAGGGCCTGGGTGGGGTGCTGGTGGGTGCCGTCGCCCGCGTTGATGACGGGGGCGTCGATCCAGCCGGAGGTGGCCAGGCGGTACGGAGCGCCGGAGGCGCCGTGCCGGATGACCACGGCGTCGACGCCCATGGCCTCCAGGGTCTGGGCGGTGTCCTTCAGGGACTCGCCCTTGGAGACGCTGGAGCCCTTCGCCGCGAAGTTGATCACATCGGCGGACAGGCGCTTCTCGGCGGCCTCGAAGGAGATCCGGGTCCGGGTCGAGTCCTCGAAGAAGAGGTTGCAGATCGTGCGGCCGCGCAGGGTGGGCAGCTTCTTGATCGGCCGGTCGGCGATCCGGGCCATCTCCTCGGCGGTGTCGAGGATGAGGACCGCGTCGTCGCGCGTGAGGTCGGCGGCCGAGATGAGGTGGCGCTTCATCTGGGTGCTCCGTGGGTCTCGTGAGTCTGAGGGGGCTGGCTCGAGGGGGCGGGCGGGCAGCCCGCAGGCAGGACCCGGGCTCGCGCCCGTCCCCCGGTCCTCTGGACGCGGGAGGGGTCCTTCACCGGATCGGGACTACTGTCCGCCTGCCGGCGCGGTGCGCTGGCCGAGCAGCACGGCGTCGCGGCCGTCCTCCTCGTGGAGCAGGACCTTGACCGTCTCCCGCAGCGACGTGGGGAGGTTCTTGCCGACGTAGTCGGCGCGGATCGGCAGTTCGCGGTGGCCGCGGTCGACGAGGACCGCGAGCTGGACGGCGCGGGGGCGGCCGAGGTCGCCCAGGGCGTCGAGGGCGGCGCGGATGGTGCGGCCGGAGAAGAGCACGTCGTCGACGAGGACGACCAGCCGGCCGTCGATGTCGTCGCCGGGGATCTCGGTGCGGCCGATGGCGCGGGCCGGCTTCATCCGCAGGTCGTCGCGGTACATGGTGATGTCGAGGGAACCGACCGGGATCTTCGCGCCGGTGATCTCTTCGAGCTTGGCGGCGATCCGGCGGGCGAGGAAGACGCCGCGCGTGGGGATGCCGAGGAGCACCACGTCGTCGGCGCCCTTGGCGCGTTCGACGATCTCGTGGGCGATGCGGGTCAGTACCCGCGCGATGTCCTGGGCCTCGAGAACGGGCCGGGCCTCATCGCTGTGAATCCGGTCAACCTGCGTGTCCATGAAAAGGACCTCCTTCTCCGCCTCACGGGACGGTTCTTAAAGGACGTCTTGATGTGCGCCGTCCACGGTACCAGCACCGGATAGCGGAATGCGCCCGGGGGCCCTTCGGACACTGGTCCGGGCCACCCTCGCGGGGGAGCGCGGAGGACCATTCGGCTTGACGCATCCACGTAACGCTGCGTAACCTCACAGTGAGTTACCAGCCGCGCGGCGTAGCCGCACGTCGTCACAGCGTCCGGGAGCCTTATGTCCAGCGAATACGCCAAACAGCTCGGGGCAAAGCTCCGCGCGATCCGCACCCAGCAGGGCCTCTCCCTGCACGGTGTCGAGGAGAAGTCCCAGGGCCGCTGGAAGGCGGTCGTGGTCGGGTCCTACGAGCGCGGGGACCGCGCCGTGACCGTCCAGCGACTCGCCGAGCTCGCGGACTTCTACGGAGTGCCGGTGCAGGAGCTGCTGCCGGGCACGACCCCCGGCGGGGCCGCCGAGCCGCCGCCGAAGCTGCGCCTGGACCTGGAGCGCCTGGCCCACGTCCCCGCGGAGAAGGCCGGCCCGCTCCAGCGGTACGCCGCCACCATCCAGAGCCAGCGCGGCGACTACAACGGCAAGGTGCTGTCGATCCGCCAGGACGACCTGCGCACCCTGGCCGTGATCTACGACCAGTCCCCCTCGGTCCTGACCGAGCAGCTGATCAGCTGGGGTGTACTGGACGCGGACGCCCGCCGCGCGGTCACCCACGAGGACGCGTAGCCCCTCGGGGGAGCCGCAGAAACGTAACGCCGATGGGCCCGGCCCGGAGCACCACGCTCCGGGCCGGGCCCATCGGCGCATCCGGAGCCGCCGGGCCCCGACCTCCCGGGCCGGCATACGGAAGGGGCCCGCAGCCTGTGCTGCGGGCCCCTTCCGTATGCGCACCGCCGAAGGCCTAGGCCTCGCGGCGCAGGTTCGGCTTCAGCTCCTTGAAGCGGCCGAGGAGGCCGTTCACGAAGGCCGGGGAGTCGTCCGTGGAGAACTCCTTGGCCAGCTGTACCGCCTCGTCGATGGCCACGGCGTCGGGAGTGTCGTCCTCCCACACCAGCTCGTACGTGGCGAGCCGCACGATGTTGCGGTCCACGACCGGCATCCGGTCGAGGTCCCAGTCACGCGCGTAGGTGGCGATCAGATCATCGATCCGGTTCACCTTTTCGGCGTAACCCTCGACCAGCTGCATCGTGTACTCGGCGACCGGCGGCTGCCGGTCGTCGGACCGCGAGTGGCGAACCCAGTCCGCAAGCACGGTCAGCACGGACTCGTCGCGCTGGTCGGCCTCGAAGAGGACCTGGAAGGCGCGCTTACGGGCGTTGCTCCGGGCAGCCACGGTTAGCTGTTCACCCGGCCGAGGTAGTCGCTGGTGCGGGTGTCGACCTTGACCTTCTCACCGGTGGTGACGAAGAGCGGGACCTGGATCTCGTGACCGGTCTCCAGGGTGGCGGGCTTGGTGCCACCGGTGGAGCGGTCGCCCTGCACGCCCGGGTCGGTGTGCTGGATCACGAGCTCGACGGCGGCCGGGAGCTCGACGTAGAGCACCTCGCCCTCGTGCTGCGCGACCGAGGCGGTGAAGCCCTCGATGAGGAAGTTCGCGGCGCTGCCGACGGACTTGCGGTCGACCATCAGCTGGTCGTAGGTGCTCATGTCCATGAAGACGAAGTACTCGCCGTCCATGTACGAGAACTGCATGTCGCGGCGGTCGATGGTGGCCGTCTCGACCTTGGTGCCGGCGTTGAACGTCTTGTCGACGACCTTGCCGGACATCACGCTCTTGAGCTTGGTGCGCACGAAGGCCGGGCCCTTGCCGGGCTTGACGTGCTGGAACTCGACGACGGACCAGAGCTGGCCCCCGTCGAGCTTGAGCACCATGCCGTTCTTGAGGTCGTTCGTGGAAGCCACGGTTGCCAAATCTCCTGGACTGAAAAGACCAACGGGCCCGCGCACGCGCACAGCACAAGCTAGAGCGCGAGCAGCTCTTTGGTCGTAATGGTGAGTAGCTCGGGTCCGCCGTCCGCCTCGGGGCGTACGACGAGCGTGTCATCGATCCGGACTCCGCCCCGGCCCGGGAGGTGGACCCCCGGTTCGACGGTGACCGGCACGCAAGCGTCCAGTTTACCCATTGCGGCAGGTGCAAGCTGCGGGTCCTCGTCGATTTCGAGGCCGACACCGTGTCCGGTCCACGGCAGCAGGGCTTCCGCATAGCCGGCGGAGTCCAGCACCTGCCGGGCCGCACGGTCCACCTCGCGGTAGGCGGCCCCCGGCAGCAGGGCCTCCCGGCCGGCCCGCTGTGCGGCGAAGACCAGGTCGTACAGCTCGATCTGCCAGTCGGCCGGGGTGGTGCCGATCACGAAGGTCCGGCCGATCTCGCACCGGTAGCCCCGGTAGTTCGCGCCCAGGCAGACGGAGAGGAAGTCGCCCTCCTCCACCCGGCGGTCGGTGGGCCGGTGCCGGGAGCGGCCGGAGTGCGGTCCGGTGGCGACCGAGGTGGGGAAGGCCGGCCCGTCCGCGCCGTGGTCCACCAGCCGGCGCTCCAGCTCCAGCGCCAGGTGCCGCTCGGTGCGGCCGACCAGGATGGACTCCAGCAGTTCGCCCAGCGCCTGGTCGGCGATCTCGGCGGCGATCCGCAGGCAGGCGATCTCCTCCTCGTCCTTGACCAGCCGCTGCGCCTCCACGGCGTTCCCCAGGTCGGACAGCCGCAGCCGGGGGGCGACCGAGCCGATGGCCCGGTGCCGGGCCACGGTCAGGTGGTGCTCCTCCACCGCGAGGGCGTCCGCCTTGCCGCCCTGGGCCTGGTCGGCCGCGGCGACCGCGGCGTCCCCGCCCAGCAGGGGCAGCACCGTGACCCGCAGGTCCTCGGTCAGCCGCCCTTCTTCCGGTTCGCCGCTGGGTGGCCCGACGCAGAACAGCACGTCCTCGTCGGGACCGAGCAGGAGCGCCGCGCCGCGGGGCGCGGCGCCGGTGAGGTAGCGCACGTTGGCGGGGCGAGAGACGAGCGCGGCGGCGTTCCCGGTGGCCGCGAACCGCTCGCGCAGCAGATTCCGTCGCGCCGCGTAGGCCTGTGACATGCATCGAGCCTATGAGCGCGGGGCCGGGGCGGCGCGTCGAGCGCGTCCGGACGGGCACCGGCCACCCAGGTCGTGGTGTGTGGGGGAGCCGCTTGATGGGGGTGGCAGGCTGGACCGGAGGCAGGCCCGGGTCGGGGATCGTCGCAGACGACGGCGAAGCCGCTCGTCCCCGAGGTGGGCTTGCCGCAGGGCCTGCAGGCCGCCCCCGTCAAGCGGCGGGGGACCCGCACACCACGACCCGTGCTACCAGCGGGGCGGCGAGGCGATCGCCCGGGCCAGCGCCTCGTCCAGCGCGCGGGCCGTGCTCTCGACGTCGAGGTGGGAGTTGTCGATGATCGGCAGCCCCGAGCCGTACCAGCCGGCCATCCGGCCGTGGATCCGGGCGACCTCCTCGTCGGAGAGCCGCCGGTTGCCCGACCGCTCGGCGTTGCGCTCCAGGACGATCTCCAGCCCGGGCAGCAGCACCACCGGCAGCAGCGCCGGGCCCACGTGCCGCTTCCAGCCGCCCAGCCCGACCACCGGCCGGTCCGGAAAGACCGCGTCGTCGACGATGCAGGAGATGCCGTTGGCCAGGAAGTTCCGGGCGGCGAAGCCGCAGGTGCGGCGGGCCAGCCGGTACTGCGCCTCGGAGTGGTCGTTCCAGCCGGCCTGGGGGTCGGCGAAACCCGAGCAGACCCACTCGCGGACGTCGTCGAGGCTGATGTGCGCGGTGGGGACGGCCCGGCTGGCCGCCCAGTGCCGGGCGACCGTGGTCTTGCCCGCCCCGGCCGGGCCGATCAGCAGCACCGCCAAGGTGGTGTGCCCGGTCGGCTGGACCACGGGACGGCCGGGGGCCTGGCCGAGCGGGCCGCCGGCGCCGGGCACCCCCGGTGTCGGCGCGACCGGCGGCAGTGCCACGTGCCCGGTGGGCTCGGTCCACCCCTGAGGGGCCCCGGGGACCTGGCCCCAACCCCCCACTGCGTGCTGCATCCGATGCCACTCCGTCCGTACCGCGCCGCTTGATGCGGAAACGTTACCGTCCCCGGCGCTCACGCGGTGAACGGCCGGGGACGGCGGGGAGTGCCCCTTCGCAGGGAAACGTCCCGAATGCTCGGGCGGGCGGCGGGACTCAGGCGTCCACTTCCTCCGCGAGTGCCCGCAGTGCCAGCCGGTACGAGCCGAGCCCGAAGCCCGCCACGGTCCCGGTGGCCACGGCCGCGATGACCGAGGTGTGCCGGAACTCCTCACGGGCGTACGGGTTCGAGATGTGCACCTCGATCAGCGGGGCGGTGCGCTGGGCCGCCGCGTCCCGCATGCCGTACGAGTAGTGCGTGAAGGCACCCGGGTTGATCACCACGGGGAGCTTGCCGTCGGCCGCCTCGTGCAGCCAGCGGATCATCTCGCCCTCGTCGTTGGTCTCGCGCACCTCCACCGCGAAGCCCAGTTCCTCGCCCAGCTCCTCGCAGCTCTCGACCAGCCCGGCGTACGAGGTCGCCCCGTACACGTCGGGCTCGCGCGAGCCCAGCCGGCCGAGGTTGGGGCCGTTGAGGACCAGGACCCGGCGGCTCACGCCGCGACCTCGCCGAAGGCGGCCATCAGCACGGCCGGGTCGGGGCCCTCGAGGACGGTGGGCTTGGCCAGGCCGTCCAGGACGATGAAGCGCAGCAGGTCGCCGCGGGACTTCTTGTCGACCTTCATGGTCTCCAGCAGCTTGGGCCACTGGTCGCCGCGGTAGGTCAGCGGCAGCCCGACCGAGGCCAGCACGGCCTTGTGCCGGTCGGCGGTGGCGTCGTCGAGCCGGCCGGCCAGCCGGCCCAGCTCGGCGGCGAAGACCATGCCCACCGAGACGGCCGCGCCGTGCCGCCACTTGTAGCGCTCGTTCTTCTCGATCGCGTGGGCCAGGGTGTGGCCGTAGTTCAGGATCTCCCGCAGCCCCGACTCCTTCAGGTCCCCGGAGACCACCTCGGCCTTGACCTTGATGGAGCGCACGATCAGCTCGGCGGTGTGCGGGCCGGCCGGGGTGCGGGCCGCCTCCGGGTCCGCCTCGATCAGGTCCAGGATCACCGGGTCGGCGATGAAACCGGCCTTGATGATCTCGGCCAGGCCGCTGACGTAGTCGTGCACCGGCAGCGACTCCAGCGCCGCCAGGTCGCAGAGCACGCCGGCCGGCGGGTGGAAGGCGCCGACGAGGTTCTTGCCCTCGGCGGTGTTGATCCCGGTCTTGCCGCCCACGGCCGCGTCGACCATGCCCAGCACGGTGGTCGGCACCGCGATCCAGCGCACCCCGCGCAGCCAGCTGGCCGCGACGAAGCCCGCGAGGTCGGTGGTGGCGCCGCCGCCCACGCCGACGATGACGTCGGTACGGGTGAAGCCGGACTGGCCGAGCGCCTTCCAGCAGTAGGCGGCGACCTCGACGGTCTTGGCCTCCTCGGCGTTCGGCACCTGGATGGCCACGGCCTGGAAGCCCTGGTCGGCCAGGTCGTCGCGGAGCGCCTCACCCGTCGAGGCCAGCGCCTCGGGGTGGATGACGGCAACCCGCTGGGCCCTGGTACCGATCAGTCCGGCCAGCTCGCCGAGCAGCTGCTCGCCGACCAGCACGTCATAGGCGTCGTGCCCTGCGCTCGCGCCGACCTGAATGCGCGTCACGTCCGTCATGCGTCCTTCAACTCCAGTGCGTCGAGGACCGCCTGGGCGACCTCTTCGGGGGTGCGCTCGTCGGTGGCCACCACCACGCGCGCGACTTCTGTGTACAGGTGGCGCCGGGCGTCCATCAGCTCCCGCCACTGCCGGCGGGGGTTGACTGCCAGCAGCGGCCGGGCGGCGCCGAGACCGACCCGGCGGACCGCCTCCTCGACGTCCATCGAGAGGTAGGCCACCGGCAGGCCGGTCAGCAGCGCGCGGGTGCCCTCGTCGAGGACCGCCCCGCCGCCGAGGGCGAGGACCCCGGTGTGCTCGGCGACGGCCGCGGCGACCGCGGCCCGCTCCAGCTCCCGGAAGTACGGCTCGCCCTCGTCGACGAAGATCTCGGAGATCTCCCGGCCCTGCGCGGCGACGATGTCCGCGTCGGTGTCCCGGTAGGGCGCGCCCAGCCGCTCGGCCAGCAGCGCGCCCACCGTGGACTTGCCGGACCCCATGGGCCCGACGAGCACGACCAGTGGTGCGCCGGTCACCGGATCTGCAGGTTGTCGAGGTACGACTGCACGTTGCGCCGGGTCTCGGGGACCGAGTCGCCGCCGAACTTCTCCACCACGGCGTCCGCGAGGACCAGCGCGACCATCGCCTCGGCGACGATGCCGGCGGCCGGCACGGCGCAGACGTCGGAGCGCTGGTGGTGGGCCACGGTCGCCTCGCCGGTGGCGACGTCCACCGTCGCCAGCGCCCGCGGCACCGTCGCGATGGGCTTCATCGCGGCGCGCACCCGCAGCAGCTCGCCGGTGGTCAGGCCGCCCTCGGTGCCGCCGGAGCGGCCGGAGGTGCGCTTGATGCCCTCGGGGGTCGAGACGATCTCGTCGTGCGCCTTCGAGCCGGGCACCCGGGCCAGGTCGAAGCCGTCGCCGACCTCGACGCCCTTGATGGCCTGGATGCCCATCAGGGCGGCCGCGAGCCGGGCGTCCAGCCGGCGGTCCCAGTGCACGTGGGAGCCGAGGCCCACCGGCACGCCGTAGGCCAGCACCTCGACGACGCCGCCCAGGGTGTCGCCGTCCTTGTGGGCCTGGTCGATCTCCGCGACCATCGCCTTGCTCGCGTCCGCGTCGAGGCAGCGCACCGGGTCGGCGTCCAGCTTCTCGACGTCGGCCGGGACGGGGTAGACGCCGTACGGGGCCTTGGCCGCGGCCAGCTCGACCACGTGCGAGACGATCTCGATGCCGGCGGCCTCCTTGATGAAGGAGCGGGCCACCGCGCCGAGCGCCACGCGCGCGGCGGTCTCCCGGGCGCTGGCGCGCTCCAGGATCGGGCGGGCCTCGTCGAAGCCGTACTTCTGCATGCCGGCGAGGTCGGCGTGGCCGGGCCGGGGGCGGGTGAGCGGCGCGTTGCGGCCGGTCTCCTTGAGCTCCGACGGGTCGACCGGGTCGGCCGACATGACCTTCTCCCACTTGGGCCACTCGGTGTTGCCCACCATGACCGCGATCGGGGAGCCGAGGGAGAGCCCGTGCCGGACCCCGCCGAGGAAGGTGATCTCGTCCTGCTCGAACTTCATGCGGGCACCGCGGCCATAGCCCAGGCGGCGGCGCGCCAGGTGGTCGGCCACCAGCTCAGTGGTGACCGGGACGCCGGCGGGAAGTCCCTCCAGCGTCGCGACCAGCGCGGGTCCGTGAGACTCCCCAGCGGTAAGCCAACGCAACCTGCTCAACGATGCTCCTCATGCTCGCGCCTGGAACTGCTGTGGCGCGGCCGGGTGCGCGGCCCTGGCCCGCCTCCCCTGATCCTCCCACGTCCCGGGTGCGGCACCGGTCACCGGTCCAGCTATCGGACGCCCGTCTCGGGCGGGGCCGGCCGGGGAACCTAGCGCTCCGCCAGCGCGCGCTCTCCCGCGGCCCGCATCGCGGCCAGCGGGCCGGGCCGTCCGGTCATCTGCCCGACCTGGAGCACGGCCTGGTGGACCAGCAGGTCCAGGCCGCCGACCAGGCGGCCGCCGCGGCGGTCCCAGGCGGCCGCCAGCGCCGTCGGCCAGGGGTCGTAGAGCACGTCGAAGAGGACGCCGGGGGCGTCGGGGACCCGCTCGGCGAGGGCGTCGGTGGTACCGGCCGGGGTGGTGGCGATCACCAGCGGCGCCCCGAGGGCGTCGGCGGCGTCGGCCCAGTCGGCGGTCCGGACGGCCACCCCGAGCCGGTCGCCCCACTGCCGCATCTCCTCGGCCCGGGCGGTGCTGCGGACGTACGCGGTGACCTCGCCGGTGCAGATCCGGGCGAGGGCGGCCAGCGCGGAGGAGGCGGTGGCCCCGGCACCGAGGATCGCCGCGGCCGGCACCTTCTCGACGCCCCGCTCGTGCAGGGCGGCGACGATCCCGGGGATGTCGGTGTTGTCGCCGACGAGCCGGCCGTCGCCGGTGCGCACGACGGTGTTCACCGCCTCGACGGAGGCGGCGGTGTCGCTGACCGAGTCGAGCAGCGGGATGACCGCCCGCTTGAGCGGCATGGTCAGGGACAGGCCCGCCCAGCTGGCGTCCAGTTCCCCGACGAAGGCGGGGAGCGCGGCCTCGTCGACCTCGAAGCGGTCGTAGGACCAGTCGTCGAGGCCGAGCTCCCGGTAGGCGGCGCGGTGCAGCACCGGTGAGAGGGAGTGCTCGATGGGGGATCCGAGAACCGCCGCCCGCCTGGCTGCCTGCCGCACCTGTCTAACCTCCGCTGCCTTGCTGCTCTTGCTGGTACTGGGCCCGGTTGCGGTTCTGCTCTTCGTTGGTCACCGCGAACAGGGTCTTGTTCTTCAGTGAGACGAAGTAGTACCACGGGCCGGTCGCCGGGTTGACGGCGGAGTGCAGGGCCTCCTCGCCCGGGTTGCCGATCGGGCCGGCCGGCAGGCCGTGCACCCAGTACGTGTTGTACGGGTCGTGGACCTTGCGCATCTCGTCCACGGAACCGACGTTGAGCGTGCTGGAGTTGCGGATGTAATTGACCGTGGAGTCGAAGTCGAGCAGCCCGTAGGTCTCGGTGTTGCCCGGCTTCAGGCGGTTGTAGACGACCCGGGCGATCTTGTCGAAGTCCGGCTTGTTGTTGCCCTCGGCCTGCACCAGGCTGGCGACGGTGATCAGCTCGAGCGGCGACTTCAGGCCCAGGGACTTCGCCTTCGCGTCGTCGTAGCCGAGGCTCTGGTAGTTGGAGACGGCCTTCGCGACCATCTGCTTGAGCAGCTTCTCCGGGCTCTCCTCGCTGCTGAGGTCGTAGCGCTGCGGGTACAGGAAGCCCTCGAGCGGGTCCTTGAGGTCCTTGGCGCCCAGCACCCAGCTCGGCAGGCCCAGGTTCTTGACCTGCTTCTTCGCCACCCCGGCGGTGGTGCCCGGGGCGAGCTTGAGGCGCGTGTCGATGGCCTTGTAGACGTCGGCGTTGCGCATGCCCGGGTTGACCATGACGACGTTCTGCGCCTCGCCGCTGACCATCATCTTGACGGCGGCGGCGCCCGACATCTCCTTGCGGAGGCTGTAGGTGCCCGGCTGGACGGGCTTCTCGCTGTTCTGGGCGGCCGAGACGAACGCCTCGGCGCTCTTGACCACGCCGGCGGCCTTCAGGGCCCGGCCGATCTCGCCCAGCCCGGAGCCCGGCTTGACCACGACCTCGGCGGAGCCGCTGCCCTCGCCGGCGTAGTCCCCGGCGGGGCCGAACTTGGTCTTGAGGAAGTCGTAGCCGTAGTAGCCGATGCCGCCGACCCCGCCGACCAGGACGAGGGAGACGATCAGGCAGGCGGCGCCGCTGCGGCTCTTCTGTTTGCGACCGCCACCCCGGCCGCCGCGGCGGCTGCGGCCGCCGCGGCCCGTGGCGTCGTCGTCGCCGTCGTCGTCCCCGCCGCCGGCGAAGAAGGCGTGGTCGTCCTGCGCGGCATCCGGAGCGTCCGCGTCCGTGGCCGGTTCCTGCTCCTCCTGCCACTCCCCCGCCGGTTCCGGCACCAGGTGGCGCCGCCCCGGCGGCTGCGGGGGCGGGTAGGCCCCGTCGGTGGCGTACGGGTCGGGCGTCTCCTCCGGGTACCCGGCCGGGCCCGGCCCGTACGGGTCCGCCGCGGCGGCCTGCCAGGCCCCGGTGCCGGTGTCGGCCGGGTGGTGCTGCTGCTGCCAGTCGGCCTGCGGGTACTGCTGGCCGCCCGCGTACGTCGGGTGCTGCTCGGCGTACTGCGGGTGGCCCGGCTGCTGGAGCGGCTGGTGCGGGTGCTGGGGCTGCTGCGGATACCCCTGGAACTGCGCGGGGTCCGGGTACTGCCCGCTGTCCGGATACTGCTGCTCCGGGTACTGCGGGTACTGCTGCTGATCCGGATACGGATGGGGCTGCTGGGGCTGCGGGTAGCTGCCCTGGCCGCCGGCCGCCGGCTGCCCGGGCTGCGCGTGGTGTCCGGTCTGGGCGTGGTGTCCGGTCCACCCCTGGTCCCCGTACAGCGGGTCGTCAGGGTGCCACGGTTCGGGGCCCGTGCCCCGGCCATACTCAGTCATCGGTCCCCTAGAGCCGCGAGACGGTGGCCGCGGCGTGGTTGCCGCGGCTTCCGGTCCGCCTCATCCATGGGCGACGGCTGTTCGAAAGCCGCCACATGGCGCGGAACGTTACCGTATCGCGATCAGATGACCACTTCGACGCACTCGCCGGGCGGATTACCTGATACCCGTTCGGTCTCAAGAGCGTTCTGGAGGATCACCACAGCGGCTGCCTGGTCGATGACCGAGCGGCCCTTCTTGGCGTTCTTGCCGGAGGCCCGCAGGCCCTGGGCGGCGGTGACCGTGGTCATCCGCTCGTCCACCAGACGGACCGTCACCGGTTTGATGCCCTTGGCCAGTTCGCCGGCGAAGGCGCGGACCTTCACCGCGGCCGGCCCTTCCCGTCCGCTGAGCGAGCGGGGCAGACCGACCACGACCTCGAGGGGTTCGTACTCCTCGACCAGCTGGCGCAGCCGCCGGTGGGCGGCCGGGACGTCACGTCCCGGCACGGTCTCCACCGGGGTGGCGAGCACCCCGTCGGGGTCGCAGGACGCGACCCCGATCCGGGCGTCACCGACGTCGATCGCGAGGCGTCGACCGCGGCGCAGACTCATCTCAGACCGTCTCCACGACCAGGCGCTCGACCGCGGCGATGGCCTCGGGCACCGCGGCGGCGTGCTGGCCGCCGCCCTGGGCCACGTCCGGCTTGCCGCCACCGCCGCCGCCGAGGGTCTTGGCGGCCGTACGGACCAGGTCGCCGGCCTTCAGGCCGCGCTCGCGGGCGGCCTCGTTGGTGGCGATGACGGTCAGCGGGCGGTCGTTGGCCACGGTGAAGAGGGCGACCACGGCCGGCCGGTCGGCCGGGATGCGGCCGCGCACGTCCAGGACGAGCTTGCGCAGGTCGTCGGCGGAGGTGCCGTCCTGGACCTGGCCGACGACCAGGGCGGTGCCCCGGATGTCCTGGGCGCCCTCGGCGAGCCCGGCGGCGGCCTGCAGGACCTTCTCCGCGCGGAACTTCTCGATCTCCTTTTCGGCGTCCTTCAGCTTGGACAGCATCGAGGAGATCTTCTCGGGCAGCTCCTCCGGGCGGCCCTTGACCAGCTCCTGGAGCTGGGCGACGACCGTGTGCTCCTTGGCGAGGAAGTTGTACGCGTCCACGCCGACCAGGGCCTCGACGCGGCGCACGCCGGAGCCGATGGAGGACTCGCCGAGCAGCTTCACCAGGCCCAGCTGGGCGGTGTTGCCGACGTGCGTGCCGCCGCACAGCTCCTTGGAGAAGTCGCCGATGGTCACCACGCGGACCCGCTCGCCGTACTTCTCGCCGAACTCGGCGATGGCGCCCTGCTTCTTGGCCTCGTCGATGCTCATGATCTCGGCGGTGACGTCCAGCTCGCGGGAGAGGACTTCGTTGATCTTCTGCTCGACGTCGGTCAGGACGGTGCCGGGCACGGCGTTGGGCGAGCCGAAGTCGAAGCGGAAGCGGCCCGGGGAGTTCTCCGAACCGGCCTGGGCGGCGGTCGGGCCGAGCGCGTCGCGCAGCGCCTGGTGGGTCAGGTGGGTGGCCGAGTGGGCGCGGGCGATGGCCCGGCGGCGGCGCACGTCGATGGCGGCGTGGGCGGCGGCGCCCACGGTCACCTCGCCGACCTGGACCGAGCCCTTGTGCACGGAGACGCCCGGGACCGGCTGCTGCACGTCGCGGACCTCGATGACCGCGCCGCTGTCGAGGCGGATCCGGCCCTGGTCGGCGAGCTGGCCGCCGCCCTCGGCGTAGAAGGGGGTGCGGTCGAGGACGACCTCGACCTCGTCGCCCTCGGAGGCGGCGGGCGAGGGGACGCCGTTGACCAGCAGGCCCACGACGGTGGACTCGCCCTCGGTGGTGCCGTAGCCGGTGAACTCGGTGGCGCCGGAGCCGTCGGCGATCTCGCGGTAGGCGGAGACGTCGGCGTGGCCGGTCTTCTTGGCCTTGGCGTCGGCCTTGGCCCGGTCGCGCTGCTCCTGCATGAGGCGGCGGAAGCCGGGCTCGTCCACGGACAGCCCCTGCTCGGCGGCCATCTCGAGGGTCAGGTCGATCGGGAAGCCCCAGGTGTCGTGGAGCAGGAAGGCCTTGTCGCCGGAGAGGACCGTGCCGCCGGCGGCCTTGGTCTCGGTGACGGCGGTGTCGAGGATGTTCGTGCCGCCCTTGAGGGCCTTGAGGAAGGCGGCCTCCTCGGCGAGCGCGACGGTCTCGATGCGCTTGCGGTCGGTGACCAGCTCCGGGTACTGCTGCCCCATCGTGTCGATGACGACGTCCAGCAGCTCCTGGACGACCGGGCCGGTGGCGCCCATCAGGCGCATGTTGCGGATGGCGCGGCGCATGATGCGGCGCAGCACGTAGCCGCGGCCCTCGTTGCCCGGGGTGACGCCGTCGCCGATCAGCATCACGGAGGTGCGCATGTGGTCGGCGACCACGCGCATCGAGACGTCCGTGTCCTTGGCCGCGCCGTAGGCGACCCCGGTCAGCTCGGTGGCCTTCTCCATGACCACGCGCAGGGTGTCGGTCTCGTACATGTTCTGCACGCCCTGCAGGATCATCGCGAGGCGCTCGAGGCCGAGGCCGGTGTCGATGTTCTTGGACGGCAGGTCGCCGAGGATCGGGAAGTCCTCCTTGCCGTCGCCGGCGCCCCGCTCGTACTGCATGAAGACCAGGTTCCAGATCTCCACGTACCGCTCGTCGTTGACGGCCGGGCCGCCCTCGACGCCGAACTCGGGGCCGCGGTCGTAGTTGATCTCGGAGCAGGGGCCGCAGGGGCCCGGGACGCCCATGGACCAGAAGTTGTCCTTCTTGCCCAGGCGCTGGATCCGCTCGGCGGGGACGCCGACGACGTCCCGCCAGATCGTCTCGGCCTCGTCGTCGTCGAGGTAGACCGTGATCCAGAGCTTCTCCGGCTCCAGGCCGTAGCCGCCGTCCGCCACGGAGCTGGTCAGCAGCTCCCAGGCGAGCTTGATGGCGCCTTCCTTGAAGTAGTCGCCGAAGGAGAAGTTGCCGCACATCTGGAAGAACGTGCCGTGGCGGGTGGTCTTGCCGACCTCTTCGATGTCCGGGGTGCGGACGCACTTCTGGACGCTGGTGGCCCGGGGGGCCGGCGGCTTGGTCTCACCGAGGAAGTACGGCTTGAACGGGACCATGCCCGCGTTGACCAGCAGCAGAGTCGGGTCGTCCGCGATGAGCGACGCCGAAGGGACGACGGTGTGACCGCGCTCCTCGAAGAAGCTCAGCCAGCGGCGGCGAATCTCAGCCGACTCCATCAGTGGTCCTCATTCCGGTTGTACGAATCCAGTCGGGGGTACTGCGCGCCCTCGCGGCGGGCGGTGCGCCCGGCCGCGGGCGAATCGATGGCCGCGCGTCGCCGCGGGCCGGGGAGCTCCCGGGCCTGCTCCGGGTCGTGGTGCAGGCCGAGTGCGTCGTTCAGCTCGTCCTCGCGCTGGGCCATACCGGCCTTGATGTCGAGGGCGAAGTCCTTGAGGCGGTGGCCCGCCTCGAGCGCCTTGTCCGCGGCCTGGGCGGCAAGGCTCTCGGGGGTCAGCGCCTTGATCTTGCGGTTGACCTTGGTGGTGGCCCACACGCCCGCGGCGGCGCCTGCGGTGAACCAGAAGGTACGGCGGAACATCGCGGTCTCAGTCCTTCTGCTTCCGGCGCCGGGCGGGCGGGACGGTGCGTCCGACGATCACCGTACGCCGGGATGCCCGCGGGGGCACCTCATCCGTCCGGCCCAGTGCCCGGCGCACCCCGTAGCCGAAGGCGGCCACCTTGACCAGCGGGCCGCCGAAGGCGGAGGCCACGGTCGAGGAGAGCGCCGAGGCGTTGGAGGTGACCTCCTGGACGTCGCTTGCGATGGCGTCGACCTTGTCGAGCTGGGTGCGCGCGGAGCGGACGGTCGTGGAGGCCTCCGCCAGCAGCGGGACGGCCTGCTCAGTCACGTCCGCCACCAGCCGGGTGGTCGCCTTGAGCGTCTGGGCCAGCCTCACCAGAACCACGGCGAGGAACGAGACCAGGATCGCCCAGAAGACGGCCACCAGGATCCCGGCCACCTCTCCACCGGACACGTTCCACCGCTCCCTGATCAAAGAAAACTCGTCCCCCGACCCTATCGCGCCGGGGGTCCGCCGCCCTACCGGAATTCCGGGGGCGCGGGGCCCGCCTTGTACGCAGCGCATCCGGAGCAGTACGCTCCGTGTCCCATGCGAGCAAGGACGTACGGCAATCTTCCCTCGGAGCTCAACGCGTTCGTCGGGCGGGGTGCCGAACTCGCCGAGGCCGCACGGCTGCTGGAGCGCGGGCGGCTGGTGACGGTGACCGGTGTCGGCGGGGTGGGCAAGACCCGGTTCGCGCTGCGTGCCGCGCACGCGGTGCAGGAACGCTACTGCGACGGCGCCCGGCTGGCCGACCTGTCGGCGGTGCGCGACCCGGAGCTGCTGGAACTCGCCCTGGCCGGGGCGCTGGGGCTGACCGACCACACCACCCGCCCGCTGCGCACCGTCCTGGCCGAGCACCTGGCCGGGCAGGAGCTGCTGCTCGTGCTGGACGGCTTCGAGCAGCTGGTGGAGCCCTGCGCCGGCCTGGTCCGGGAGCTGCTGCTGCGGGCCCCGGGGCTGCGGGTGCTGGCCGCCGGCCGGCGCCCGCTGCTCCTGGACGGTGAACAGCTCTTCCCGCTGCCGCCGCTGGCCCGGGACGAGGCGGTGGAGCTGCTGGCGGCCCGGGCCGCGGCGGCGGCCCCCGGCTTCGCGGTGACCCGGGAGAACGAACGCACGGTGGCGGAGGTGTGCGCCCGGCTGGACGGGATCCCGCTCGCCCTGGAGCTGGCGGCGGGCCGGCTGCGCGCGCTGTCCGTGGAGCAGGTGCTGGTCCGGCTGGAGGACCGCTTCCAGCTGCTGACCGGCGGCGCCCGCGGGGGGCCGGAGCGGCACCGGACGCTGCGCACGGCGGTGGGCTGGAGCCATGAACTGTGCACCCCGCAGGAGCGGCTGCTGTGGGCCCGGCTCTCGGTCTTCGCCGGCCGCTTCGACCTCGACGCGGCGGAGTACGTCTGCGGCGGCCCGGACCTGCCCTCGGACGCGGTGCTGGACGTCCTGGCCGAGCTGCTGGCCCAGTCCCTGCTGGTCCGCGAGGAGACCCCGGCCGGGCTGCGCTACCGGATGCTGGACACCGTACGCGCGTACGGGGCGGGCTGGCTGGCCGCGCAGGGTGACGCGGACCGGCTGCGGCGCCGGCACCGGGACTGGTACATGGGCCTGGCGACCTGGTGCGAGCTGGACTGGTTCAGCCCCCGGCAGCAGGAGGTGGCGGCGCTGGTCGACGCCGAGCTGCCGAACCTGCGGCTGGCGCTGGAGCACTGCCTGGACGATCCGCAGGAGGCCCACCTCGGCCAGTACCTGGCCGGCACGCTGTGGTTCTACTGGGCCGGCTGCGGGCGGCTGACCGAGGGCCGGCACTGGCTGGAGCGCTCGCTGGAGTGCGGCGCGGACCACGAGGGCTCGCGGCTGAAGGCGCTGTGGGTGCTGGGGTACGTGGCCGCCCTCCAGGGCGACGCGGTGGCATCCCTGAGCGCGCTGCACGAGTGCCGGGACGGCGCGGCGCGCAGCGGCAGCCGGGTGGCGACGGCGTACGCGGTGCACCGGATGGGCTGCCTGGCACTGGTCTCGGACGACATGGAGCGGGCCCGGGAGCTGCTGGGTGCGGCGCTGGTGCAGTACCGGGAGATCGGCGAGCTCAACAGCAACGTGCTGATGTGCCAGGTGGAGCTGGCGATGGCGCTGGCCTTCCAGGGGGACATGCCCGAGGCGCTGCGGCTGTGCCACGAGGTGCGGGAGATCTGCGAGGACCGCGGGGAGCGGTGGAGCCGGGCGTACGCGCTCTACGTGCTGGGGTACGCGGCCCTGACCGCCGGGGAGCTGCGCGAGGCGCGGAGCCTGCTGGCGGAGTGCGTGACCATCAACCACGCCTTCCACGACCTGCTCGGGCTGGTGCTGGCGATCGAGCTGCTGGCCCTGGTGACGGTGGCCGAGGGGCATCCGGCGGAGGCCGCGGTGCTCCAGGGCGGCGCGGAGCCGGTCTGGGGCTCGGTGGGGCTCCAGCTCTTCGGCTCGGGGTACTTCAACGCGCCCCGGCTGGCCTGCGAGGAGCAGGCGGGCGAGGCGCTGGGCGCGCAGCGGTACGCCGCACTGGCCCGGGAGGGCCGGGGGCTGGGGCTGGACGCGCTGGTGGCGCGGGCCCTGGACGGCCCGCCCCGGCGGAGCTCGCCGCTGCCGGCGCCACGGGTGGGCGGGGCCCCGACAAGCGGCAAGCCCGCCGGCTCCCGGGAAGGGAGCCGACGGGCTTGACGGGTGAGTGCTACTCCCCCGGCCGGAGCCGGGGGGTGCCCCTCGATCAGCGGGTGATCAGCGGGCGTAGTACTCGACGACGAGCTGCTCGTCGCAGATGACCGGGATTTCCTTGCGGTTCGGGTCGCGGTCCATGCGGAAGGCCAGGGCCTTCAGGTTGACCTGCAGGTAGCGAGGGGTCTCGCCCTCACCCGCGTAGCCACCCTCACGGGCGACCTGGAACGGGTGCTTGTCGCGGCTGCGCTCGCGGACCGTCACGATGTCGTCGGGACGGACGCGGAACGACGGCTTGTCGACCTTGCCACCGTTGACCTCGATGTGGCCGTGGACGACCATCTGACGGGCCTGGTAGATGGTGCGGGCGATGCCCGAACGCAGCACCAGGGCGTCGAGACGGCGCTCGAGCTCGACGACCAGCGCCTCGCCCGTCTTGCCCTCGGCCTTCTTCGCGCGGTCGTACGCGCGGGCCATCTGCTTCTCGGAGATGTCGTACTGAGCGCGCAGACGCTGCTTCTCGAGCAGGCGGACCTTGTAGTCCGAGTTCTGCTTGCGGCCGCGGCCGTGCTCGCCCGGCGGGTAGGGGCGAGCCTCGAAGTACTTGACGGCCTTCGGCGTCAGAGCAATACCGAGGGCGCGAGACTTCTTGACCTTGGGTCGCTTCTGGTTCACGGGGAACCTACCTCCATGTAAGTTAGGTGAGGCTTACCTTAGCGAGGAGGACGTAATGTCTCGACCACATGGGATCCCCCTGCCCAGTGCGCATCGCAGTTCGGACGAATTTGTATCCACGTCCGCTGACGACGACGTTAAGCAAGGTCAGCCGCGTCCCAGGGAAGGCGCTCGACAGCTCACCGGAGCCGAGCGCGTACGAACCCTCGTTGAGTCCAACGCCTCAGTATCCCTCACTCTGCCGGGTGCTCGTGACGCGCGGTGCGCCCGTGAGCTGGAAGACCTCGGGACAGGGATGCGGGCCACACGGACCGTCACCCCGGACGGGGACGTGATTCTCCTTGTGCCAGGGGAATCCGCGGCTGCCAGGGCGGCCGCTCACGCCCAGGACGACGACCTCCCGGCCGTGATCGAGATCACGGACGTGGCGCCGGTGTCCGTGCCCCATCGTATCCGGGCCCGTGCGGTGCTCGCCGGATGGCTGACCCCGGTGCGCGGGGACGACCGGGCGGTGGCCGCCGCGCTGCTGGCCGACCGGCACCCGGTGGAGGAACTGCTGGACCTGGACCCGGACGGGCCCCGGCCGCCGTGGCGGCTGCTGCGCCTGGAGGTCGGCGAGATCACGGTCGACGACCTGTGGGGCGCCGAGACGGTGGACCCGGGCGAGCTGGCCGCGGCCGAGCCCGATCCGCTGTCCCCCTACGAGACGGAGCTGCTCCAGCACCTGGCCGCGGCGCACGGCGACCGGATGCAGGGGCTGTGCGCGCTGCTGGGCGGCCGGGCGGACGGCGGCGGGCGCCGCGCGGTGCCGCTGGCCCTGGACCGCCTCGGACTGCGGGTCCGGCTCACCGGGGACCGGCCCTTCGACGCCCGCTTCGACTTCCCGGAGCCGGTCCGGGACGTGCACGGCCTGCGCCGGGCCATGCACCAGCTCTTCGAGGCGGCGTCCGCCTGAGCCGCCCGGGCCCTACGGGCAGGTGGCCAGCAGCTCGGCGAGGGCGGTCTTCTCCGGGGGCGTGACGCTCAGCGCGTACTTGTGCTTGATCCCGGTGTACCGGCGGGCGTACTCGCACCAGTACGCCCGCCGCGGCGGGCGCCACTTGTCCGCGGTCAGGCTGCCCTTGTCGTAGTTGGTCTGCTTGTCGGCGGCGAGCAGGACGTCGAGGTCGTTGGCGTACGTCAGCCGGCGCGCGGGGGTCCACGCGTAGGCCCCGGCCCGCCAGGCCGCGCCGAGCGCGACGACGTGGTCGGTCTGGATCTGGGAGGCGCGGCGGTAGGAGTACGGCAGCTCCTTGCCGGTGTACGGGTCGTGCAGGACGCCCGAGAGGACCACGCAGGGGTTGCGGTCGCCGACCTTCAGCTGCGCCAGGTCCCGGCGGAGCACGTCGTCACGGGTGTCGCAGCCGTTGCGGCCGCCGGGGGCATCGGTCTCGTCGGACCAGGTCCGGCCGAACTCCTCGCGCCGGTACGTCTGCCAGTTCTTGCCCCAGGCGACGGTGAGCCCGGCCAGCTGGGCCCGGGCCTCGGGGGCGTCCGGCGGGAAGCCCGCGCTCTTGAGGGGCACCCGGCCGACCAGCGCCGCGGCCGATGCCCGCGCCGCGTCCGCGGGGCCGCCGTGCTGGCACCCGGCGGTCGCCGCGACGACCACCACCCCGACCACGGCTCGCCACCGGGTGCACCCGATTCCCATGCGCACACCGCTTCCCCCTCCCCCCACCCCCCAACCAGGCCCTCCCCCATCCAGCCCACCGGGGGCAGATCCGGCCCCGCCGGCGCTCGACTAGGGCGTCTCGCCCCGGAGACGGGTGCGGACGCGCTCCACCACGTCGGCGTACCGGGCCTCGGCGCCGTAGCGGGTCGGTTCGTAGTAGCGGCGGCCGTGGACGGCGTCGGGCGCGTACTGCTGCGCCGCGATGCCCCCCGGCACGTCGTGCGGGTAGACGTACCCCTGGGCGTGGCCCAGCTTGGCCGCCCCCTTGTAGTGCCCGTCCCTCAGATGCGCCGGTACCGGCCCCGCCAGCCCGGCCCGGACATCGGCCAGGGCCGCCCCGATCGCCGTCGTGGCGGTGTTGGACTTGGGCGCCAGCGCCAGCGCGATGGTGGCGTGCGAGAGGGTCAGCGCGGCCTCGGGGAAGCCGATCAGCGCCACCGCCTGGGCCGCCGCGACGGCGGTCGGCAGGGCGGTCGGGTCCGCCAGGCCGATGTCCTCGCTCGCCGAGATCATCAGCCGGCGCGCGATGAAGCGGGGGTCCTCCCCCGCCTCGATCATCCGGGCCAGGTAGTGCAGCGCGGCGTCCACGTCCGAGCCCCGGATGGACTTGATCAGCGCGGAGGCGACGTCGTAGTGCTGGTCGCCGTCCTTGTCGTACTTCACGGCGGCCCGGTCCACCGCCTCCTCCACCGTCTGGAGGGTGATCTCGGGCTCGCCCTTGGCGATCGCCGAGCCGGCCCCCGCCTCCAGCGCGGTCAGCGCGCGCCGCGCGTCCCCGCCGGCGATCCGCAGCAGGTGCGCCTCCGCGTCCGCGGGGAGGGTGACCGCGCCGCCCAGCCCGCGCTCCTCGGTGAGCGCCCGCCGCATCAGCCCCGACAGGTCCTCGTCGGTCAGCGGCTCCAGCGTCAGCAGCAGGGAGCGGGAGAGCAGCGGGGAGATCACCGAGAAGTACGGGTTCTCGGTGGTGGCCGCGATCAGCGTCACCCAGCGGTTCTCCACGGCCGGCAGCAGGGAGTCCTGCTGGGCCTTGCTGAAGCGGTGGATCTCGTCGAGGAAGAGGACGGTCTCCTTGCCGTACCCGCCGGCCGCCCGGCGGGCGCCCTCGATGACGGCGCGCACCTCCTTGACGCCCGCGGTGATCGCGGACAGCTCCACGAACCGCTTCTGGGTGGCCTGGCTGACCACGTACGCCAAGGTGGTCTTGCCGATCCCGGGCGGCCCCCACAGGATCACCGAGGAGGCGCCGGCCGGACCGCCGCTGCCGTCGCCGACCAGGCGGCGCAGCGGCGAGCCGGGCTTGAGCAGGTGCTGCTGGCCCACCACCTCGTCGAGGGTGCGGGGGCGCATGCGGACGGCGAGCGGGGAGCTCGCCGGGTCCTTCTCCTGGCGGTCCTCGGCAGCTGCGGTGAAGAGATCGGGTTCCACACCCACGAGCCTATTGCAGGGGTCCGACAACCCCGCCCGGCCCGTCCCCGGCGGACCGGCTCAGGAGGTCCAGAAGTCCCACCAGCGGGTCAGGATCAGCATGCCGATGATCCCGACGTGCAGCACCGGAGGCACCCAGGCGAACTCGTCCAGGAAGGACCTGAGCCAGCCGGGCGCGGGCAGCAGGCCGTGGCGGACGTTGTGCGCGGTGACGTACCAGAAGAGGAAGATCGTCGCGACCCAGGCCAGGCAGCACCACAGGCAGAGCGAGTTGATGTTGTACAGCGACTGGTACTGGAGCCAGGTGCAGAAGGCCACGCCGAAGAGGGTGCCGGCGTTGAAGGTCAGCCAGTACCAGCGCCCGAAGCGGGCCCCCGCCAGCAGGCTCATGCCGACGCAGATCACGATGCCGTAGGAGACCAGGCCGAGCATCGGGTTCGGGAAGCCGAAGGCGGAGGCCTGGTCGCTCTTCATGATGTTGCCGCAGGCGACGACCGGGTTCAGGCTGCAGCCCGGGACGAAGTCCGGGTCCTCCAGCAGCTTGAACTTGTCGATCGTGATCACCCAGGCGGCCAGCAGGCCCGCCGCGCCGGTGATCAGGAGCAGTACGGCCAGCGCCCTGCTGCCGCCGACGGTCCTTCTGGTCTCCACCCCTGCTGTGCTCATGGCGTGCGTCGTTCCCCGTCCGTATCGGTGGCCGGCCCGTGCCGGGCACGGCCATTGTGCCGTACGGCGAGGTCGGACGGCCGGGGCCGGCCCCGCGGGGCCGGCCCGGACGCGTCAGACCAGCCTGGCCCGGACCGAGGCCACCAGGTCGGCGACGGGCACCGAGACCTGCTCGCCCGACTCCATGTCCTTGAGCTGCACCACGCCCTCGGCGAGGTCCCGCTCCCCGGCGACGACGGTGAACCGCGCCCCCGACCGGTTCGCGTCCTTCATGGCGCCCTTGAGGCCCTTGCCGCCGTACGAGAAGTCGGCCGCGACCCCCGCCTTGCGCAGCTCGGTGACGGCGGCGAAGAGCACCCGGCGCGCCTGGTCGCCCAGCGCCACCGCGAAGACCTCGGTGGTCGGCGGGATGTCCAGCTCGATGCCCTCGGCCTCCAGGGCCAGGACCGTGCGGTCCACGCCCAGCGCCCAGCCCACCGACGGCAGCGCGGGGCCGCCGATCATCTCGGAGAGGCCGTCGTAGCGGCCGCCGCCGCCGACCGCGGACTGCGAGCCCAGGCCGTCGTGGACGAACTCGAAGGTGGTGCGGGTGTAGTAGTCCAGGCCGCGCACCAGCTTGGGGTCGTCCTCGAAGACCACCCCGGCGGCCGTGATCAGCTCGCGGACCTCCTCGTGGTAGGCCTTGCAGGCCTCGCAGAGGTAGTCGCGCAGCATCGGCGCGCCGGTCAGCTGCTTCTGCACCGCCTCGCGCTTGTCGTCCAGCACCCGCAGCGGGTTGATCTCGATCCGGCGGACGGTCTCCTCGTCCAGGTCCAGCTCGCGCAGGAAGCCCTGCAGCGCCTCGCGGTAGACCGGCCGGCACTCCTTGTCGCCCAGGGAGTTGAGCAGGATGCGGAAGTCGCGCAGACCCAGCGAGCGGTACGCCTGGTCGGCCAGGATGATCAGCTCGGCGTCCAGCGCCGGGTCCTCGGCCCCGATGGCCTCGGCGCCGACCTGCGAGAAGTGGCGGTAGCGGCCCTTCTGCGGGCGCTCGTAGCGGTAGTACGAACCGGAGTACCAGAGCTTGACCGGCAGCCCGCCGGCCTTGTGCATGTTGGCCTCCAGCGCCGCGCGCAGCACGGAGGCGGTGCCCTCCGGGCGCAGTGCCAGGCTGGCCCCGCCCTTGGTGGTGAGGGTGTACATCTCCTTGGTCACGATGTCGGTCGACTCGCCGACACCGCGGGCGAAGAGGTCCACGTCCTCGAAGCCGGGCGTCTCGACGTAGCCGTACCCGGACCGGCGCAGCGGGCCGGAGATGGCCTCGCGGACCGCCAGGTACTTCGCGGAGTACGGCGGGATCAGGTCGTACGTGCCCTTGGGGGCCTTGAAGGTGCTCACGGAAGTCTCGTCACATTCCTCGTCGCGGAGCGGCGGTGCCGCCTCCGAGGCCGGCGGCGACTTCCCTCAGGTAGGGGTTGGTCGCGCGCTCACGGCCGATGGTGGTCTGGGGACCGTGGCCGGACAGCACCACGGTCGAGTCGTCGAGCGGCAGGCACACCCGGGCCAGCGACTCGAGGATCTCGGCGTGGGAGCCGCCGGGCAGGTCGGTGCGTCCGATGGAGCCGGCGAAGAGCAGGTCGCCGGAGAAGAACACGGACGGGACGTCCGCGGCCTCCGGCATCCGGAAGGTCACCGACCCCTTGGTATGCCCGGGCGCGTGCGCGACGGAGAAGTCCAGACCGGCGAGGCTCAGCTTGCTGCCGTCCGTGAGCTCACGGACGTCGTCGGGCTCCCCCACGGTCAGCTCCCCCATCAGCGGCATGCCGATGGAGCGGCCGAGGGCCTTTTCGGGGTCGCTCATCATGTAGCGGTCGTCCGGGTGGATCCACGCGGGGACGTCGTGCGCCCCGCAGACCGGGACCACCGAGGCCACGTGGTCGATGTGGCCGTGGGTGAGGACGACCGCGACGGGCTTGAGCCGATGCTTCTTCAGCGTGTCCTCGACGCCCTGGGCGGCCTGGTGGCCCGGGTCGATGATCACGCACTCCTCACCGGCGGCGGGGGCGACCACGTAACAGTTGGTCCCCCAGGCCCCGGCGGGGAACCCGGCAATGAGCACGTTCGTCCTTAGATCGTCATCGGCTGGTGCCTGCGCTGGTGATGGCAGCAGGTCAGAGCCTACCGGCGCTGCTCATCTCACAGGTAACCCATATACGGTACGGCGTACCCAGCCCGGACAGCGGTACCCGAGAGCCACAAGGAGACGACCCGGTGGTCAGCAGCGATCAGCGGCGGAAGAACGCCAGGGAGAAGTTCGAGCGCCAGCAGGAGCGCAGGGTCAAGGCCCAGCGCGAGGCGCGCAAGCGGGCGGCCGTCATCGGCTCGGCCGTGGCGGTGGTGGTCGCGGCCGTGGTGGCGACCGTCGCCGCCGGCGTCTTCGACAAGAAGGACGCCACGGCCCAGCCCGCCGCGAGCCCGTCCCCGTCGGCCACCCCCTCGGCCACGCCCTCGGGGAAGCCCGAGCCGAAGATGGCGATCGACCAGAAGGCGAAGTACACCTTCGCGATCAAGACCGACCAGGGCGAGATCAAGATCGCCATGGACGCCGCGAAGACCCCGCACACGGTCAACTCGTTCAAGTCGCTGGCCGACCAGGGCTACTTCGACAAGACCAAGTGCCACCGCCTGACCACGGCCGGCATCTTCGTGCTCCAGTGCGGCGACCCGCAGGGCACCGGCAGCGGCGGCCCCGGCTACACCATCCCGGACGAGAACCTGGACGGCCTGGGCAAGGCCGGCGCGGACGGCACGGTCACCTACCCGGCCGGCGCCGTGGCGATGGCGAACACGAGCGCCCCGCACACCGGCGGCAGCCAGTTCTTCCTCGTCTACAAGGACTCGAAGCTGCCGCCGTCCTACACGCCGTTCGGCACCATGGACGCGGCCGGTCTCAAGACGGTCGAGAACGTCGCCAAGGCGGGAGTGGCCGGCGGGGCCACCGACGGCGCCCCCAAGACGGCGGTCACCGTCCAGAAGGCGACCGTCACGAAGGACTGACCGGGGCGGAAGCCCGGGCCGCCGCCGATTTTCCGTCGCGCTGGATGCGGACAGGCGGCCCGGCGTTCGCCTATGTTGGCGTTGTGCAGGGCGGGCCGCTGCCCGCCCCAGGAAACTGTGGACGATGCCGAGGGGGTGTTCCCCCCGCTTGCAGGCATCAGGTGGAGGAGGCGCTGTGAGCAGCGACCCGTGGGGCCGCGTCGACGAGACGGGCACCGTGTACGTGCGTACTGCCGAGGGCGAGAAGGTCGTCGGATCGTGGCAGGCGGGCACCCCTGAGGAGGCCCTGGCCTACTTCGAGCGCAAGTACGAGGGCCTGGTGGTCGAGATCGGCCTCCTCGAACGGCGGGTGCGGACCACCGACCTGTCCGCCAAGGACGCCACGACGGCGATCGACCACCTGCGCCAGCAGGTCGAGGAGCACCACGCCGTGGGCGACCTCGACGCGCTGCGCACGCGCCTGGACAAGCTGGTCGCGACCGTCGAGTCGCGCCGCGAGGAGCGCAAGGTCGCCAAGGCCAAGCAGACGGACGAGTCGAAGCACGCCAAGGAGGCGCTGGTCGCCGAGGCCGAGGAGCTGGCGCAGAGCGACCAGTGGCGGTCGGCGGGCGAGCGGCTGCGGGCCCTGGTGGACACCTGGAAGGGCCTGCCCCGGCTCGACCGCAAGTCGGACGACGAGCTGTGGCACCGCTTCTCGCACGCCCGCTCGGCCTTCTCCAAGCGCCGCAAGGCCCACTTCGCGTCGCTGGACGCGCAGCGGGAGGACGCCCGCAAGGTCAAGGAGAAGCTGGTCGCCGAGGCCGAGTCGCTGTCCGGCTCGACGGACTGGGGCCCCACGGCCGCCCGGTACCGCGAGCTGATGGCGGACTGGAAGGCCGCCGGCCGCGCCCAGCGCGAGTCGGAGGACGAGCTGTGGAACCGCTTCCGCGGCGCCCAGGACGTCTTCTTCGCGGCCCGCGGCGAGGTGTTCGCCGAGCGTGACGCGGAGCAGGCGGAGAACCTCAAGCTGAAGGAGGAGCTGGCCGAGGAGGCCGAGAAGCTCGTCCCGGTGACGGACCTGAAGGCGGCCCGGGCGGCCTTCCGTTCCGTCAACGAGCGCTGGGAGGCCATCGGCCACGTGCCGCGGGACGCCCGTCCCAAGGTCGAGGGCCGGATGCACGCCGTCGAGCGGGCCATCCAGGAGTCCGAGGAGGCCGAGTGGCGCCGGACCAACCCGGAGGCGCGGGCCCGCGCCGCGGGTCTGACCGGTCAGCTCCAGGACGCCGTCGACAAGCTCCAGAAGCAGATCGACACGGCCCGCGCGGCCGGCCAGGACGCCAAGGCCGACAAGCTGGCGCGTGAGCTCGAGGGCCGCCAGGCCCTGCTCGACCAGGCCCTCAAGGGCCTCGAGGAGTTCGGCGGCTGATCCCGGCCGCACGCGCAGGGGCCCCGGTTCGAAGGATCGAACCGGGGCCCTTCCGCGTGGCGCGCGCTACGGCCGGCGGGCCGAGGTCACGCGGTAGACGTCGTAGACGCCCTCGACGCCGCGTACGGCCTTCAGGACGTGGCCCAGGTGCTTGGGGTCGCCCATCTCGAAGGTGAAGCGGGAGGTGGCCACCCGGTCGCGGGAGGTCTGCACCGCCGCGGACAGGATGTTGACGTGCTGGTCGGACAGGACGCGGGTGACGTCCGACAGGAGCCGGGACCGGTCCAGCGCCTCGACCTGGATGGCGACCAGGAAGACGGAGGACTGGGTGGGCGCCCACTCGACCTCGAGGATCCGCTCGGGCTGCTGCGAGAGCGAGTCGACGTTGACGCAGTCGGCCCGGTGGACCGAGACGCCGCTGCCGCGGGTGACGAAACCGATGATCGGGTCGCCCGGCACCGGGGTGCAGCAGCGGGCCAGCTTGACCCAGACGTCCTCGACGCCCTTGACGACCACGCCCGGGTCGGCGTTGGCCCGGCGCTTGGCCCGGCCGCGCGAGGGCGGGACGCTCTCCTCGATGTCCTCGTTGGCCGCCTCCTCGCCGCCCATGGCCTGGACGAGCTTGGAGACCACGGCCTGCGCGGAGACGTGCCCCTCGCCGATCGCCGCGTACAGCGAGGAGATGTCGGGGTAGCGCATCTCGTGGGCGAGGGTGACCAGGGAGTCGCCGGTCAGGATCCGCTGGATCGGCAGGTTCTGCTTGCGCATGGCCCGCGCGATGGCGTCCTTGCCCTGCTCGATCGCCTCGTCCCGGCGCTCCTTGGAGAACCAGGCGCGGATCTTGTTGCGGGCCCGCGGGGACTTGACGAAGCCCAGCCAGTCCCGGGACGGGCCGGCGCCCTCGGCCTTGGAGGTGAAGACCTCGACCAGGTCGCCGTTGTCGAGGGTGGACTCCAGCGGCACCAGGCGGCCGTTGACCCGGGCCCCTATGGTCCGGTAGCCGACCTCGGTGTGCACCGCGAAGGCGAAGTCGACCGGGGTGGCCCCGGCCGGCAGCGCTATGACGTCGCCCTTGGGCGTGAAGACGAAGACCTCGTTGCGCGAGAGGTCGAAGCGCAGCGAGTCCAGGAACTCGCCCGGGTCCTCGGTCTCCTTCTGCCAGTCCAGCAGCTGCCGCAGCCAGGCCATGTCGTTGACGGTGTCCTGGCCGGCGCTGCCCTTGGCGGCCTGCGGGACGTCCGTGCGGACCTTGGAGGCGCCGGCGACGGTCTGCTGCTTGTACTTCCAGTGCGCGGCGATGCCGTACTCGGCGCGGCGGTGCATGTCGAAGGTGCGGATCTGCAGCTCGACCGGCTTGCCGTTGGGCCCGATGACCGTCGTGTGCAGCGACTGGTACATGTTGAACTTGGGCATCGCGATGTAGTCCTTGAACCGCCCCGGAACCGGGTTCCAGCGGGCGTGGACGGTGCCCAGCGCCGCGTAGCAGTCGCGGACGGTGTCCACCAGGACGCGGATGCCCACCAGGTCGTAGATCTCGGCGAAGTCCCGGCCCCGCACGATCATCTTCTGGTAGACGCTGTAGTAGTGCTTGGGGCGGCCGGTGACGGTGGCCTTGATGCGGGCGGCCCGCAGGTCCGTCTGGACCTCGTCGGTGACGACCGCCAGGTACTCGTCGCGCTTGGGCGCGCGCTCGGCGACCAGGCGGACGATCTCGTCGTACATCTTGGGGTAGAGGATCGCGAAGGCGAGGTCCTCCAGCTCCCACTTGATGGTGTTCATGCCCAGGCGGTGGGCCAGCGGCGCGTAGATCTCGAGGGTCTCGCGGGCCTTCTTCTCCTGCTTCTCCCGCTTGAGGTAGCGCATGGTGCGCATGTTGTGCAGGCGGTCGGCGAGCTTGATGACCAGGACGCGCGGGTCCTTGGCCATGGCGACGACCATCTTGCGGACCGTCTCGGCCTGCGCGGCCTCGCCGAACTTGACCTTGTCGAGCTTGGTGACGCCGTCGACCAGCAGGGCCACCGCGTCGCCGAAGTCGCGGCGCAGCTGCTCCAGACCGTACTCGGTGTCCTCGACGGTGTCGTGCAGCAGGCCGGCCATCAGCGTCGCCGGGTCCATGCCCAGCTCGGCGAGGATGGTGGTGACGGCCAGCGGGTGCGTGATGTACGGATCGCCGCTCTTGCGCTTCTGGCCGCGGTGCCAGCGCTCGGCGACCTGGTAGGCGTTCTCGATCTGCCGCAGGGTGGCGGTCTCGATCTTCGGGTCGTTGCTGCGCACGATCCGCAGCAGCGGTTCGAGGACCGGGTTGTACGGGTTGGAACGCTGGACGCCCAGCCGGGCGAGCCGGGCCCGCACCCGGTTGGAGGAGCCGGCGGACTTGGCCGGCAGGGGCCGCGGCGGCACCGGGGGCAGCGGCTTCGGGGCGGGGGCGGGCGTGCTGCCGGACGCCGCGGGCCGGTCGGCCGGCTGGTCGGGCTGCGCGGCGGGGAGTGGCTGGACCTCGTCTGGCAAGAGCGCTCCTCTGGGGGACCCCCAGCCGAAGTCTGGGGGAGGATCCGGGGCCCCCGGTCAGGTCCGGAAAAACCCATGGTAGCGAGCGTTTGCTCCGGCCGTTTCCCCCGCCCATCCTGCGGACGTCCGGCCCCGGCCGCATCCCGGGCCGGAAAACACGACGGCGGCGGGCCCCGGGAGGAATCCGGGACCCGCCGCCGTGCGGCGACTAGACGACGATCAGGGCTTCCAGCGGAGCCCCGGCGAGGGCCGGCTCCAGGCGGGCCCGGCCCGCGAGGAAACCGAGCTCCATCAGGACCGCCACGCCCGCGACCTCGGCCCCGGCCCGCCGGATCAGCTCCAGCGAGGCCTCGGCGGTGCCGCCGGTGGCGAGCACGTCGTCGATGACCATGACCCGGTCACCCGGCGCCAGGTCCTCGGCGTGCACCTCGATCTCGGCGGTGCCGTACTCGAGCTCGTACGCCTGCTTGAGCGTGGCGCCGGGGAGCTTGCCGGCCTTGCGGACCGGCACGAAGCCGATCTTGGACTGCACGGCCACCGGCGCCGCCAGGATGAACCCGCGGGCCTCCAGACCGACGATCTTCGTGGCGCCGTGCCGGACGCACAGCTCCGCGAGGGCGTCGGTGAGGGCGCCGAAGGCCTCCGGGTCCGCCAGCAGCGGGGTGATGTCCTTGAACATCACCCCCGGCTTCGGGTAGTCCGCGACGTCCTTGATCCGGGAGAGCAGCAGCTCGCGCACGTCCCCGGTCATCGGCGGCGACCCGAGGCCCGGCCGGCGGCCGGACCGGTCTGGCCCACGACCTCGGCGCCGTGCTCCTGCTCGTCACCGGCCGACTCGCCCTTGGCGGCGGCCGACGCGCGCTTGGCCAGCACCCGCTTGCGCAGGGCCACCATCGCCGGGTCGCGCTCCTTGAGGTCGGCGACCAGCGGGGTCGCGATGAAGATCGAGGAGTACGCACCGGCCGCGAGGCCGACGAACAGCGACAGCGAGATGTCGTTGAGCATGCCCGCGCCCAGGAAGCCGCCGCCGATGAAGAGCAGGCCGGCGACCGGGAGCAGCGCCACGACGGTGGTGTTGATCGAGCGGACCAGCGTGCCGTTGAGGCTGCGGTTGGCGATCTCGCTGTAGGTGTAGCGGTTCTGCTTGGTGATGTCCTTGGAGGCTTCCTTGAGACCGTCGAAGACGACGACGGTGTCGTAGAGGGAGTAACCGAGGATGGTCAGCAGACCGATGACGGTGCCCGGGGTGACCTCGAAGCCGACCAGCGCGTAGATGCCGACGGTGATGGTGAGGTCGTGGATCAGGGCGATCAGGGCCGCGACGGCCATCCGCCACTCGAAGGCGATGGCCAGGTAGATCACCACGAGGATCATGAACACGGCCAGGCCGGTCCACGCCTTGTTGGCGATCTGCTCACCCCAGCTGGGGCCGACCAGGTCGGCGTTGATGTCCGCTTCCTTGACCGACAGGTCGGCGGCGAGCTTCGTCTTGACGCCGTTGGCCTGGTCGGTGTCCAGACCGCTGACCTGGATGCGCAGGGTGCCGTTGCCGAGCTTCTGGACGATCGCGTCGTGGCCGGAGGCGGCCTCGGCCGCCTCCTGGGCCTTGGAGACGGAGACGTCGGTCTTCGGGGTGGTGAAGACCGCGCCGCCCTTGAACTCGATGCCCATGTTGAGGCCCTGGACCGCCAGCGCCACGATCGCCGTGATGGTGATCAGGACGGAGACGCCGTACCAGATGAAGCGCTTGCCGACGAAGTCGTAGCTGACCTCGCCCTTGTGCAGGCGGGCGCCGAGGTTTCCGAGCTTCGACATCTCACACCTCCTGGGGTTCGACACGGGCGGCGGAAGTGGAGCGGCGGGTGCTCCGCAGCGGCGGCTTCGCGCCGAGCCGCTTCGGGTCCAGACCGGACCAGGGGTGGCCGTTGCCGAAGAACTTCGTCCGGGCCAGCAGCGTCATGATCGGCTTGGTGAAGAGGAACACCACGACCACGTCGAGCAGGGTGGTCAGGCCGAGCGTGAAGGCGAAGCCCTGGACCTTGCCGACGGTGACGATGAAGAGCACCGCGGCGGCGAGGAAGGAGACGAAGTCGGAGACCAGGATGGTGCGCCGGGCCCGCGGCCAGGCACGCTCCACGGCCGGACGCAGCGTACGGCCCTCCATGATCTCGTCGCGGATGCGCTCGAAGTACACGATGAAGGAGTCGGCGGTGATACCGATCGCGACGATCGCACCGCAGACCGCGGGCAGGTTCAGCGCGAACCCGATGCCCTTGCCCAGCAGCGCCATGATCGTGTACGTCAGGATCGCCGACACCAGGAGGCTGACGATCGCGATGAACGCGAGCCCGCGGTAGTAGGCCACCAGGTAGATGATGACCAGCGCGAGGCCGATGGCACCGGCGATCAGACCGGCCTTCAGCTGCTCCCCGCCGAGGGCGGCGGTCACGGTGGTGACGCTGTCCTCCTGGAAGGTCAGCGGCAGCGCACCGTAGGAGAGCATGTTGCCCAGGTCCTGCGCGGACTGCTGGTTGAAGCTGCCGGAGATCTCGGCCTGGCCACCGGCGATGGTGCTGCTGACCGAGGGGGCCGAGACCACGTCGCCGTCGAGGACGATGGCGAACTGGTTCTGCGGGGACTGCTTCTTCGAGAGCTCACCGGTGGTCTTGGCGAACTTGTCGGCGCCCTTGTCGGTGAACTTCAGCTGGACGATCCACATCGCGCGCTGCGGGTCGAGCACGCCCTTGGCGTCCGAGACGTCCTTGCCCTCGACGTCGACCGGGCCCAGGAGGTACTTCTCCCACTGGTCGACGGAGTTCTTGCCGCAGGCCACGATGGTGTCGGTGGTCTTGGCACCGAGGTTCGCGGTGGTCCGCTGCGTCTCGACGGCGCAGTTCAGCGAGGCGAACTTCTTCTGCAGGTCGCCGGCGCCGGCGTCGGCGGAGGGGGTCGGCGTCGGGGCCTTCCCGTCCTTCTTCGCACCGACCGGGTCCGTCTTCGGCGGGGTCGGGTTACCGGTGGCCGTCACGGTCTCCGGGACCGCGCGGCCCTGCGAGGAGGCGCTGGCCTTCGGGGTCGGCGTGCCCTTGCCGCCGTCGGCCTTCGGCTTGCCGGAGGCGCTGGGGGTCGGGGTCGGGGTCGGCTCCGGGGCCTGCGGGGTACCGGGGGCCGCCGCGATCACCGGGCGGAAGTAGAGCTGGGCGGTGGTGCCGACCTGCTCGCGGGCCTGCTTCTCGTTCGTCCCCTTGGGGATGTTCACGATGATGTGGTCGCGACCCTGGGTCTGCACCTCGGCCTCGGAGACACCGAGACCGTTGACACGACGCTCGATGATCGAGACCGCCGTGTTCATGTTGGTGGGGTTGATCGCGTCCTTCTTGCCCGGCTCGTTCTTCGCCTTGAGCGTGATGCTCGTACCGCCGGCGAGGTCGATGCCCAGGCGCGGCGTCGTCTGCTTGGAGATGAACATCCCCGCGGTGAGCGCCACCATCGCGATCAGGATCACCGCCAGGGCACGGCCCGGCCTGCCCTGAGCCCCCGCGGGCCGTCGGCCCTTCTTCGGTGCTGCCACCTTGTCGTATCTCCCTGTCCAACCGCCGGCGCCGGGTATGCGCTCGGGCGGCCACGAAAGTGTTGTGGGGGCCTGCCCCCCGCAGAAGTGAGCCGGGGCCGGGACCGCGCGGGACGCCGGTGGGCGCCGCGCGGTCCGCGACCGGCGGACTTACTTCGCGTCGGCCTCGCCGTCGGTCTTTCCGTCCTTCGTGCCCTCGGCCTTGTCGCCGCCGTCGGCCTCGGCCTTGCCGAGGTCGATCTTGGCGTCGTCGGCCGGACCCTCGGTGAGCGAAGACGCGTCGTCCGGTACGACCGGCGCGTCGATCGTCAGATCATCACCGGCACCGTGGACGATGCGGTTGTACTCCTCGTCCTCCAGGACGGCACCGATGGCGTTCTTCGCGTACACCGCGTGCACGCCGGGAGCCACCTCGAGGGTGACGGTGTCGTCACCGACCTCCTTGACCGTGGCGTACATGCCGCCGATGGTGCGGACGCCGGTGCCGGGTCCCATCTGGTCGCGCATCGAGACGGCCGCCTGCTGCTTCTTCTTGGCAGAGCGGGTCATCAGGAACATGGCCCCGATGAGCACGATGAACGGGAGGAAGGTCACAAGACTGCTGCTCATGGGACGGAGTTCCTTCGCACGACCGCGCTGACGAGCGGCCTTTTCTACGGGGGTGGGCACACCGACCTCGAGACGGTCGGCATCGGCGGAGTCTAGGCGAGTCCACACCGATGGAACAACGCCCAGCATGGCACCACGGTTCCTGACCAGGCGACCTTCCGCGCCGTCACGCCCCGAAGAGGCCCTGTTGTCCGCTTGATCCGGATCCGCCGTGCGCCGGCGGTACGAGTCCCAGGTGCGCCCACGCCGCGGGCGTGGCGACCCGCCCCCGGGGCGTCCGGGCCAGCAGACCCTCGCGGACCAGGAAGGGCTCGGCGACCTCCTCGACGGTCTCGCGCTCCTCCCCCACCGCCACGGCCAGCGTGGACAGGCCCACCGGGCCCCCGCCGAACAGCTTGAGCAGCGCCTCCAGGACGGCCCGGTCCAGCCGGTCCAGGCCACGCCCGTCGACCTCGTACACGCTCAGCGCGGCACCGGCCACCTCGCGGGTGATCACCCCGTCGGCCCGCACCTGGGCGTAGTCCCGGACCCGGCGCAGCAGCCGGTTGGCGATGCGGGGGGTGCCCCGGGAGCGGCCGGCGATCTCCGCCGCGCCCTCTGCGTCGATCTCCACGTCCAGCAGCCGCGCGGAGCGGTGCACGACCCGCTGCAGCTCCTCGGGGGCGTAGAACTCCATGTGCCCGGTGAAGCCGAACCGGTCCCGCAGCGGGGGCGGCAGCAGACCGGCCCGGGTGGTGGCGCCGACCAGGGTGAAGGGCGGCAGCTCCAGCGGGATGGCGGTGGCCCCGGGGCCCTTGCCGACGATGACGTCGACCCGGAAGTCCTCCATGGCCATGTACAGCATCTCCTCGGCCGGCCGGGACATGCGGTGGATCTCGTCGAGGAACAGCACCTCGCCCTCCTGGAGCGAGGAGAGGATCGCGGCCAGGTCCCCGGCGTGCTGGATCGCGGGGCCGGAGGTGATCCGGATCGGGGCGCCCATCTCGGCCGCGATGATCATCGAGAGGGTGGTCTTGCCGAGTCCGGGCGCACCCGAGAGCAGGACGTGGTCGGCGGTGGCGCCGCGCTGCCGGGCGGCCTTGAGCACCAGGTCGAGCTGGGCGCGGACCTTCTCCTGGCCGACGAACTCGTCCAGGTCCTTGGGGCGCAGGGCCGCCTCGACGGCGGTGTCCTCGCCGTCCGCCGCGGCGGCCACCAGGCGCGCCTCGGCCTCTGCGGTGGATTCCTCGTCCCAGTTCACGGTGTCCTTCTCGGTCGTTACGGGTCATCTCCCCGGCGGACTGGACGTGCGGAGCACGTTCCAGCCCCGCTGGGGCACCTCCCAGCGGTAGCTGGGAGATTGCGGCGCGGGGGTCTGGGGGCGGAGCCCCCAGCCGCTCAGCGGGCCCGGTTCAGAGTCTGCAGCGCGGCCCGCAACAGCTGCGGCACCGGCGCCGAACCCGTCTCGGCCAGGGCGGCCTCGGCCTGCGGGGCGACCGCCGAGACGGCCTCCTCGGCCTCACGCGCCGCGTACCCCAGCCCGATCAAGGCCGCAGCCAGCTGCTCGCTCCAGGGCGCCGGACCGGCCGCGGCGGCGGCGCGCTGCGCGCCGACCATGCCACTGGCCCCCAGCGGGGCGCCCAGCTTGTCCTTCAGTTCGAGGAGGAGCTTCTGGGCGCCCTTCTTGCCGATGCCGGGCACGGCCATCAGGGCCTTCTCGTCGCCGGTGGAGACCGCCACCCGCAGCGCGTCGGGGCGGTGCACGCCCAGCATCGCCTGGGCCAGCCGGGGACCGACGCCGCTGGCGGTCTGGAGCAGTTCGAAGACCTGCCGCTCGTCGTCGTCGGCGAAGCCGTAGAGGGTGAGCGAGTCCTCGCGCACCACCAGGGAGGTGGCCAGTTTCGCGCTCTCCCCGATCCGCAGGCCCGCGATGGTGTCCGGGGTGCACTGGACCGCCATGCCCACGCCGCCGACCTCGATCACGGCCGTGGTGGGGGCGAGCGCGGCGACGGGGCCGCTGACGAAGGCGATCATGCGGTACGGCCTTTCGATGCGTGCAGGGCGACGGCCTGCTGGAGCCGGTTCTGGGCGGGGGCCCGCCAGATGTGGCAGATGGCGAGGGCGAGGGCGTCGGCGGCGTCGGCCGGCTTGGGCGGCGCGTCCAGCCGCAGCAGCCGGGTGACCATCGCCCCGACCTGCGCCTTGTCGGCCCGGCCGCTGCCGGTGACGGCGGCCTTGACCTCGCTGGGGGTGTGCAGGTGGACGGGGATGCCCCGGCGCGAGGCGCACAGCATGGCCACCGCGCTGGCCTGGGCGGTGCCCATCACCGTGCGGACGTTGTGCTGGCTGAACACCCGCTCCACCGCGACGCGTTCGGGCCGGTACTCGTCCAGCCACGCCTCGATGCCGCGCTCGATGTCCACCAGCCGCAGGCCGATGTCCGCGTCGGCCGGGGTGCGCACCACGCCGACGCCGAGCATCTTGAGGGGACGGCCCGCGACGCCCTCGACCACACCCACGCCGCACCGGGTCAGCCCCGGGTCCACCCCGAGCACACGCACGCGCCACCCCTCCTTGGTTCACCTGTTCGTGCAGGCTACCGGCCGGCACCGACAACGCCGCACAGGCGCCGCCGCAGGGCCCGCCGGCCCTCGGCCGCAGACGCGGACGGGCCGACGGGGAAATCCCCGTCGGCCCGTCCGGCGAAGCGGTGCGGCGGATCAGGCGTCGACCTTCTCCATGACCTCGTCGCTCACGTCGAAGTTGGCGAAGACGTTCTGCACGTCGTCGCTGTCCTCCAGCGCGTCGATCAGCTTGAACATCTTGCGCGCGCCCTCCTCGTCCAGCTCCACCTGCATGGACGGGACGAAGCTGGACTCGGCCGAGTCGTAGTCGATGCCGGCCTCCTGGAGCGCGGTGCGCACCGCGACCAGGTCGGTGGCCTCGGAGATGACCTCGAACTGCTCACCGAGGTCGTTCACCTCCTCGGCGCCGGCCTCGAGCACCGTCTCCAGGACGTCGTCCTCGGACAGCTCGCCCTTGGGCAGCACGACGACGCCCTTGCGGTTGAACAGGTACGAGACCGAACCCGGGTCGGCCATCGAGCCGCCGTTGCGGGTCATGGCCACGCGCACGTCGGACGCGGCACGGTTGCGGTTGTCGGTCAGGCACTCGATGAGCACCGCGACGCCGTTCGGGCCGTAGCCCTCGTACATGATCGTCGCGTAGTCGACGCCGCCGGCCTCGAGACCACCGCCGCGCTTGACCGCGGAGTCGATGTTCTTGTTGGGCACCGAGCTCTTCTTGGCCTTCTGGATGGCGTCGAAGAGGGTCGGGTTGCCCTCGGGGTCGGCGCCGCCCGTACGGGCCGCGACCTCGATGTTCTTGATCAGCTTCGCGAAGAGCTTGCCGCGCTTGGCATCGATCACGGCCTTCTTGTGCTTCGTCGTAGCCCATTTAGAGTGGCCGGACATCCGCCTGTCTCCTTCGCGTAACCAACAGTGTTCGTCCCGATCCTACCGGGAGGGCGTCAGGCGCTGTCGCGCACCATGTCCACGAAGTACGCGTGGACCCGGTCGTCGCCCGTCAGCTCCGGGTGGAACGAGGTCGCCAGGACGTTGCCCTGGCGCACCGCGACGGTGTGGCCCTCGTACGTGGCCAGCACCTCGGCGGCGCCGCCGACCGACTCGACCCACGGCGCGCGGATGAAGACGCCCTCGACGGGGCCGCCCTCGATGCCGGCGAAGTCGATCTGCGCCTCGAAGGATTCGTTCTGCCGGCCGAAGGCGTTGCGGCGCACGATCATGTCGATGCCGCCCAGGGTCTCCTGGTCCTCACGGCCGTCCAGCAGCTTGTCCGCGAGCATGATCATGCCCGCGCAGGTGCCGTAGACGGGCATGCCGGCGCGCACCCGCTCGCGCAGCGGCTCCAGCATGCCGAACAGCACGGCGAGCTTCGACATGGTCGTGGACTCGCCGCCGGGGATCACCAGGGCGTCGACCTCGGCGAGCTCCTCGGGGCGCCGGACCGGCCTGGCCACGGCGTCCGCCGAGGCCAGGGCGATCAGGTGCTCCCGTACGTCGCCCTGCAGCGCGAGGACGCCGATGACGGGGGGATTCTTCATGACGGGGGTGCCTTACCAGCCGCGGTTGGCGTAGCGCTCGGCCTCGGGCAGCGTGTCGCAGTTGATGCCGACCATGGCCTCGCCCAGGTTGCGGGACGCGTCCGCGATGATCTTCGGGTCGTCGTAGAAGGTGGTGGCCTTCACGATGGCGGCGGCGCGCTTGGCCGGGTCGCCCGACTTGAAGATGCCGGAGCCGACGAAGACGCCCTCGGCACCGAGCTGGCGCATCAGCGCGGCGTCGGCCGGGGTGGCGACGCCACCGGCGGAGAAGAGCACCACGGGGAGCTTGCCGAGCTCGGCGACCTCCTTGACGAGCTCGTACGGGGCGCGCAGCTCCTTGGCGGCGGCGTACAGCTCGTTGTTGTCGAAGCCGCGCAGCTTGGCGATCTCGTTCTTGATCTGGCGCAGGTGGCGGACGGCCTCGACGACGTTGCCCGTGCCGGCCTCGCCCTTCGAGCGGATCATGGCCGCGCCCTCGGCGATGCGGCGCAGGGCCTCGCCCAGGTTGGTGGCACCGCAGACGAAGGGGGTGGTGAAGGCCCACTTGTCGGAGTGGTTGACCTCGTCGGCCGGGGTCAGGACCTCGGACTCGTCGATGTAGTCGACGCCGAGCGACTGCAGGACCTGGGCCTCGACGAAGTGGCCGATGCGGGACTTGGCCATGACCGGGATGGAGACGGCCTCGATGATCTCTTCGATCATGTTCGGGTCGGACATGCGGGCCACGCCGCCGTCCTTGCGGATGTCCGCGGGGACCCGCTCCAGGGCCATGACGGCCACGGCGCCGGCGTCCTCGGCGATCTTCGCCTGCTCGGCGTTGACCACGTCCATGATCACGCCGCCCTTGAGCTGCTCGGCCATGCCGCGCTTGACGCGGGAGGTGCCGATGGCCGACTCAGCGGACTGCGGGGTGGTGGGAAGCGTGCTCACGGATTGACCTCACTCGAACGGAGACGGGGTACTGCTTGTGTCAGGAAACCCGGCCGACCAGTCCACTGCAAGGGCCAATGTGGAGCGAGTGGATCCTTGCGCGTGCCACTGTGGCCAGTGTCAGCTTCCCGGACGGTCTGCCAAGGCCACCGGAGGCTCGTCGTCCATCTCGAAGGCCAACGGGAACGGCGCATGACCCGCCAAGCGGAACCACCGCACCTTGCGGTGCCGGCGCAGCGCCCGGGCCGCCCGCACCGCGTCGTTGTGGAAGCGCCGTGCCATCGGCACCCGGCGCACCGTCGCCGCCAGCTCCCCGGCCGCCTCCTCGCCCCCGGGGGCCTCCTTGACGGCGGCCACCTGGTCCGGGTCCGCGAAGACCGCGCGCAGCGCCTGGCTCAGCTCGCTCTCGGCCACCTCCCGGTGGTCCTCCTCGGCCAGCCGGGCCGCGTGCGCGGCCTCGTACAGCACGATCGAGGCGGCCGGATCGAGCACGCCCGAGGTCGCCACCTCCAGCGCGGCCGACGCACGCCGCACCAGCTGCGCGTCCAGGGCGGCCCGGGCGGCGTCGATCCGGGCGTGCAGCCGGTCGAGCCGGCCGGCGGTCCAGCTGAGGTAGACGCCCACGGCGACCAGCGCCACGGCGATCCAGACGAGGGTTTCGATCACGGGCGGCGACTCTACCCTTCCGCTGCGCTTGGCCCTTCGCCCCTGCTGCGGCCCGGCCTTCTGGTGCCGCGGGCACCAGCCCCCGTCACCACCCCGGGGCTCCGCCCCGGACCCCGCGCCTCAATCGCCGGCGAGGCTTGATTCGCCACTCCCACACGCCGCGGCGGAAGCCCGGCGGTCAGTCGCGCGTCAGGCCCCAGCGGGTCCGCAAGGAGACCCGCTCGTCCATGTCGACCACGGCCGCGCCGTCCGTCACCGTCTCGTAGACCGCGAGGATGTCCGCCCCCACCGTCGACCAGTCGAAGCGCCGCACGTGCGCCGCACCCCGCTCGCTGAGCGCCGCCCGCCGCGCCGGGTCCTTCAGCAGCCGCACCGCCCCCGCGGCCAGCGCCGCCGGGTCCTCGTTGGCGAACAGGTCCCCCGCCGCACCCTGGTCCAGCACCTGCGCGAAGGCGTCCAGGTCCGCGGCGAGCACCGGCGCCCCCGCCGACAGCGCCTCCACCAGGATGATGCCGAAGCTCTCGCCGCCCGTGTTCGGCGCCACGTACACGTCCACGCTGCGCAGCAGCCGCGCCTTGTCCTCGTCCGAGACCATCCCGAGGAACGTCACCCGCGAGCGCAGCTCCTCGGGCAGCGAGGCCACCGCCTCCTCCTCGTCGCCCCGGCCCGCCACCAGCAGCCGCACCTCCGGGCACTCGGCCACGATCTGCGGGAAGGCCGCCATCAGCACCGGCAGGCCCTTGCGCGGCTCGTCGATCCGGCCGATGAAGCCGAGCGTCGCCCCGCTCCACTCCGGATTCGGCTCGGCCTTCTCGAAGAAGCCGACGTCCACGCCGTTCGGGATGACCACCGCGTCCCCGCCCAGGTGCTCCACCAGCGTGCGCCGCGCGTACTCGCTCACCGCGATCCGCGCGCTGATCTTCTCCAGCGCCGGCTGCAGGATCGGGTACGCCGCGATCATCGCCCGCGACCGCGGGTTCGAGGTGTGGAAGGTGGCCACGATCGGCCCCGAGGCGGCCCAGCAGCTCAGCAGGCCCAGCGACGGCGAGGTCGGCTCGTGGATGTGGATCACGTCGAAGCCGCCGTCGGCCAGCCACCGCCGCACCCGCGCCGCCGACAGGAAACCGAAGTTCAGCCGGGCCACCGAGCCGTTGTACGGCACCGGCACGGCCCGCCCCGCCGACACCACGTACGGCGGCAGCGGCGTCTCGTCGTCCGCCGGCGCCAGCACCGACACCTCGTGCCCCAGCCGGATCAGGTGCTCGGCCAGGTCCCGGATGTGGAACTGCACCCCGCCGGGCACGTCCCAGGAGTACGGGCAGACGATGCCGATCCTCATGCCGCGCCCTCCCGCTCCGCCGCGGCCGCCGCGGCACCGGACACCGGGTCGCCGCCGCGCGGCTCCAGGTCGTCCAGCCACAGCCGCTGGAGCATGTGCCAGTCCTGCGGGTGCGCCGCGATCCCCGACGCGAAGGCGGTGGCCAGCTCCTGCGTCATCGCCGCCGTCTTCGCCACCCGGGTGCCCTCCGCGGGCACCTCCACGGGCGGATGGATCCGCCCCTTCATCCGCGTGCCGTCGTACCACAGCGTCACCGGCAGCAGCAGCGCACCCGTCTGCTGGGCCAGCAGCGCCGGCCCGGCCGGCATCCGCGCCGTCGCCCCGAAGAAGTCCACCGCCACGCCCGAGGCCGACAGGTCCCGGTCCGCCACCAGGCAGATCAGCCCGCCCGACCGCAGCCGCCGCGCCAGGGTCCCGAAGGCCGCGCCGCCGCTGTGCGGCAGCACCTCCATGCCCAGCCCCTCGCGGTACGCCACGAAGCGGTCGTACAGCGTCTCCGGCTTCAGCCGCTCCGCGACCGTCGTGAACGGCACCCCCACGTACGTGGTCACCCACGCGCCCGCCAGGTCCCAGTTCGCCAGGTGCGGCAGCGCCACGATCACGCCCCGGCCGGACGCGATGCCGTCCCGCAGGTGGTGCTCGCCCTCGATCTCCACGTCCGCCCGGATCCGCGCGGCGTCCCACGCCGGCAACCGGAAGGACTCCATCCAGTAGCGCATGTACGAGCGCATCCCGGCCCGCGACAGCTCCCGCAGCCGCTCCGGACCCGCCTCCGGCACCACCCGCGCCAGGTTCGACTCCAGCCGCAGCACGCTCTTGCCGCGCCGCCGCCACGCGAAGTCCGCGATCCGCCGGCCCAGGCCCACCGCCACCGGCTCCGGAAGCCTCTTGACCGTGCCCCAGCCCAGCCCGTACACGCCGTCCGTCAGACGGTCGCGCAGCGTCACACCGCACCGCCCTCGGCGGCGGCCCGCCCGGCCGCGGCCTCGGCCTCGGCCGCATCGGCCTCCGCCGACTCACGGCGCACCGTCACCACCCGCTGCACCAGCGTCACCAGCGAGCCGACCGCCACCACCCACAGCGCCACCGGCAGCAGCACGCCGATCCAGCTCGGCACCCCGAACTTCTCCAGTCCGGACACACCCGCCGCCACCAGCGAGATCACCAGCCGCTCGGCGCGCTCGATCATGCCGTTCACCGCCACCGGCAGCCCGATCGACTCGCCCCGGGCCTTCGTGTACGACACCACCTGCCCACTGGCCAGGCAGAAGATCGCCACCGCGCACAGCAGGTTGTCGTGCCCCGAGCCCGCGTACCAGAGCGCCAGCCCACCGAAGATGGCCGCGTCCGCCACCCGGTCGAGCGTCGAGTCCAAGAACGCGCCCCATCGGCTGGACACCCCGGCCTGCCGCGCCATGTTCCCGTCGACCAGGTCGGAGAAGACGAACGCGGTGATGGTGATCGTGCCCCAGAAGAACTCGCCCCGGGGGAAGAAGACCAACGCCCCCGCCACCACTCCGGCCGTGCCGATCAAGGTGACGGCGTCGGGGCTCACCCCCCGGCGGAGCAGAAACGCGGCGAACGGCGTGAGGACACGCGTGAAGAATGCACGCGCGTACTTGTTCAGCATGGCCTTCCCAGAGGGTCGCTGGGCCGCGCGGCCACAGCGGCCACCGGCTGGCCCATGGTAGCCAGCACCCGCGCGTCCACCCCCGCGTACCCACCGGTTCGCGTCCGGTACGACGTATGGACGCACCCGGGCACCGGTGCAAAGCTCGAAGGACCGCGGGCATCGCCGGAGCCGTCGATTCCCCCTCCCGACTCCCCCGGGGCCCCGCTCCACCCTCCTCACGTACGCGAACAGGGAGGCACAGCAGCCATGGGAGACAAGGCGAACACCCAGCCCGGGGCCGCCGGCAGGGCACTGACGGCCGACCGGCCCGCCGACATCCGGAACGTGGTGCTGGTCGGCCACAGCGGGGCCGGCAAGACGACCCTGGTCGAAGCCCTCGCCCTCACCGCCGGCGCCGTCGGACGGGCCGGCCGGGTCGAGGACGGCGGCACGATCTCCGACCACGACGAGATCGAACACCGCCAGCAACGCTCCGTACAGCTCTCGCTCGTCCCGGTCGGCTGGAACGGCATCAAGATCAACCTCCTCGACACACCCGGATACGCCGACTTCGTCGGAGAGCTACGGGCCGGTCTGCGCGCAGCGGACGCGGCCCTTTTCGTCGTCTCGGCCGCCGACGGCGTCGACGGCGCCACCCGCATGGTCTGGGACGAATGCGCCGCCGTCGGCATGCCCCGCGCCCTCGTCGTCACCCACCTCGAAGCCTCCCGCGCCGACTACGCCCAGATGACCACCCTCTGCGGCCAGGCCTTCGGGAACGACGACCCCGACGCCGTCATCCCCCTCTACCTGCCCCTCTACGGCCCCCCGGGAGCCGACGGCCACACCCCCGTCCGAGGACTCCTCGGCCTGCTCTCCCGCCGCGTGTACGACTACTCCGGCGGCGACCGGGTCGAACGCGACCCCGAACCCGGCGAACTCGCCCTCATCGCCGACGCCCGCAACCGGCTCATCGAAGGGATCATCGCCGAGAGCGAGGACGAAGGCCTCATGGACCGCTACCTCGGCGGCGAGGACATCGACCTCAAGACCCTCGTCGACGACCTCGAACGCGCCGTCGCCCGCGGCACCTTCCACCCCGTCCTGATGGCCGCCCCCGCCACCGACGGCGCCCGCCAAGGCCTCGGCACCGTCGAACTCCTCGAACTGATCACCGGCGGCTTCCCCACCCCCGAGGAACGCCCCGCAGTGGCCGTCACCACCCCCGAGGGCGCCGACCGGCCCGCCGTCACCTGCGACCCCGACGGCCCCCTCGTCGCCGAGGTCGTCAAGACCTCCTCCGACCCCTACGTCGGCCGCGTCTCCCTCGTCCGCGTCTTCTCCGGCACCCTGCACCCCGACGACACCGTCCACGTCTCCGGACACGGCCTTGAGGACCGCGGCCACGAGGACCACGACGTCGACGAGCGGGTCGGCGCCCTCGCCTCCCCCTTCGGCAAGACCCAGCGCCCCCTCCCCCGCTGCATCGCCGGCGACCTCGCCGCCGTCGCCAAACTCGGCCGGGCCGAGACCGGCGACACCCTCTCCGCCAAGGACGCCCCCCTCTTGATGGCCCCCTGGGACATGCCCGACCCGCTGCTCCCTCTCGCCATCGAAGCCCACAGCAAGGCAGACGAGGACAAGCTCTCCCAAGGCCTGTCCCGGCTCGTCGCCGAAGACCCCACCATGCGCCTGGAACAGAACCCGCACACCCACCAGGTCGTCCTCTGGTGCCTCGGCGAGGCCCACCAGGACGTCGCCCTGGAACGCCTGCGCACCCGCTACGGCGTCCAGGTCGACGCCGTCCCCCACAAGGTCTCCCTCCGCGAGACCTTCGGCGACCGCGCCCAGGGCCGCGGCCGGCACGTCAAACAGTCCGGCGGCCACGGCCAGTACGCCATCTGCGAGCTGACCGTCGAACCCTTGCCCCCCGGCAGCGGACTCGAGTTCGTCGACAAGGTCGTCGGCGGCGCCGTCCCCCGCTCCTTCATCCCCTCCGTCGAGAAGGGCGTCCGCGCCCAGGCCGCCAAGGGCGTCGCCGCCGGCTACCCCCTGGTCGACGTCCGCGTCACCCTCACCGACGGCAAGGCCCACTCCGTCGACTCCTCCGACGCCGCCTTCCAGACCGCCGGCGCCCTCGCCCTGCGCGAAGCCGCCGCCGAGACCCGCATCCACCTCCTCGAACCCGTCGCCGAACTCTCCGTCCTCGTCCCCGACGACTACGTCGGCCCCGTCATGAGCGACCTCTCCAGCCGCCGCGGCCGCGTGGTGGGCACCGAACAGGCCGCCCCCGGACGGACCTTGGTCCGCGCCGAGATCCCCGAGATCGAGATCGACCGGTACGCCGTCGAGCTCCGCTCCGTCTCCCACGGCACCGGACGCTTCAGCCGCGCCTACGCCCGCCACGAACCGATGCCGCCCGGGCTCGCGGACAAGATGCGCGAAGAAACCCAGAAGGGGACGTAGCCACCCGCCGGCGGAACCGCGCCGCCCGCCCAACTCGCTTGCGGCGGGCGGCATTTCCGCGTCCCCCGACCAGGACGTACGCAGGGCGGATAGGCTTGGTCACGAAGTGTGCAGGGTGGGGCGAGCGGGAAAAGGCCGCAAGAGGGGGCAGCGTCCGGCGCGGGCCGGGGGCCTCCCGGGCACGTGATGGGGGCAGCGGTGGCGGACGACTTCGACTTCAGGCCGGGAGCACAGGTACCGCTCCAGGGCGCCGGCGGCCAGACCGCGGCGACCAACGCCCTGGCCTCCGTCGCGTACCGGGACAGCCCCGTCGAGGGCATCACGGCCGCCGACAACGACTACCACCAGACCGTCGTCAAGGACGGCAAGCTCTCCCTCTTCAAGCCCAACCTCGGCGAGGCCTTCTGCACCGCCGTCGAGGCCCGGCTGCTCGGCGCCAAGCGCAAGCCCGTCATCCAGTCCTTCGGCGCCGAACCCCAGACCGTCGTCGAGCACTGCCTCGCGGCCTCCCGCATCCGCCGCGAGCGCGACGGCAAGCTCCGCATCATCATGTTCGTCTGCGGCGTGGTCTTCCTGCCCGGCCTGCTGATGTGGCTCGTCCTCTTCCAGCTCCGCCGCACCCTCGCCGGCAAGGAGAACAAGAAGGCCACCTGGATCGGCACCGCCGTCCTCGTCGGCATCGGCATCCTCGCCGCCGTCTTCATGTTCCTGCTGCCCTTCACCGGCTTCTGGGGCATCTACCTCCGCGCCATGATCATCGCCCCCGCCGTCGGCTGGTTCCTCGCCAACCGCATCTGCGAGGCCAGCGCCAGGGACATGCGGGCCCGCTGGGACGGCCTCCTCTCCGGCGACGGCATCGGCGCCAAGATCCCGCACGCCGTCCCCACCGACCCCGGCGAGAGCGCCGCCGAGGACCTGCGCCAGCAACTCGCCCGGCTCACCGCCGAGGACCGCAGCAACAGCGTCTTCTACGCCGGCCCCAAGGGCATACTCGGCATGGGCACCCGCTGGGGCAGCTGGCAGATGGCGGAAGACCTCACCCCCCGCACCCCCGGCACCGAGATCCACCCCTTCCGCAGCTGGGACGTCATCCGCGCCATCCACGACCAGCTCCGCATGATCGAGCGCGGCCCCCTGCACACCGGCGGCTTCCCGACCCCCTCGGTCAAGCACTGGATCGTCAGCCCCGTCGGCGAGGGCGCCAAGGAGGTCAGCCGCCCCGCGGGCGACGGCGTCGACAGCTTCCAGATCACCAGCCAGGAGATAACCCGCATCTGCAACGAACAGCAGTTCGGCAGCGGGAACCGCCACTACCTCGGCATCCAGTTCGCCCTCTGGGACGGCCAGCTGGTCCTCACCATGATGGTCACCGTCACCGTCCTCTACCAGACCCTCCGCGTCGAGGTCACCGGCCACGCCCTCGGCCCGGTCCACGGCCTCTTCACCACCAAGTCCTCCCCCAAGACCCGCGAGGTCCCCAAGAGCATCCGCTTCTGGGAGACCGTCGAGCTCGTCGAACCCCTCTGCGACACCAACGAAGTCGTCCGCCTCGGCGTCCGGGCCCTCTTCAGCTGGTACCCGCCGGTCCTCAACTTCCTCGGCGGCAAGATCGTCCTCCCGGAGCCCTTCGGCGTCCGGCACGTCTGGGCCGGCCAGCCCTGGCGGCACCGCTTCATGGCCGACGACGCCATGCGCGCCGCCACCCCCGTCCTGCGCGTGGTGCACGCCGCCGCCATGAAGGTCCTCGAGGAGAACGGCGTCGACACCGACCGCTTCAGCAACCGCTCCTCGGTCGTCAGCGGCCTCATCCAGGACGTCTCCCCGCGCAAGGCCGACGCGTACGACGCGTAGCGCGCGGGGCGGGTACGCAGCTCCGGGCGGGCGGGTACGCGGCTCCGGGCGGGGTCCGGCAGGCGGACCCCGCCGACTCAGCCGATCCGCCGGGCCAGCACCTGGCCCGGCCACTCCCCCGACACGAAGGACACCGTCCGGACGAAGCCGCTGCGCTCGTAGAAGCGCACCAGCTCGCCCCCGCCGCCCGCCCAGCAGTCCACCCGCAACAGGCCCACACCGGCCCGCCGGGCCTCCTCGGCCGCCCGCTCCAGGAGCGCCGCGCCGATGCCCCGGCCCGCCTGCCGCCGGTCGGTGACCAGCAGCCGCACGTACCGCTCCGGCTCACCCGCCGGCTCGATCGGCATCTGCGGACTGGGCCCGGAGTCCAGTACCAGCGCCCCGGCCGGCACCCCGGCCAGCTCCGCGACGAACGGCGCGTTCTCCGTCAGGTAGCGCTCGACCCGCTCCGTCCCGCCCGGCTTCTGCGAGTACGGGACGGTCCCCCACTGCTCGGTGTTGCCCCGGGCGTTCATCCACGCCACCGCGCCGTCGAGCATGCCGAGGACGGCCGGGGCGTCCGCGAGGGCGCCCGGCCGGATGTGCAGCCCCATCAGTCCTGCGGCCAGGCGTCGGCGAGCAGCGCGCGGGTGTCGGCGAGCAGTTGGGGCAGTACGCGGGTGTGCCCGATGACCGGCATGAAGTTCGCGTCCCCGCCCCAGCGGGGCACGATGTGCTGGTGCAGGTGGGCCGCGATGCCGGCGCCGGCCGCGCTGCCCTGGTTGAGCCCGATGTTGAAGCCGTGTGCGCCCGAGGCCTTGCGCAGCGCGACCATGGCCCGCTTGGTCAGGTCCGCCAGCTCGGCGGTCTCGGGGCCGTCCAGCTCGGTGTAGTCGGCGACGTGCCGGTACGGGACGGTCAGCAGGTGCCCGCCGTTGTACGGGTAGAGGTTCAGCACCGCGAAGACGTGCTTGCCACGGGCCACGATCAGCCCGTCCTCGTCGGACAGCTCCGGGATCGAGCAGAAGGGGCAGCCGTCCCCGGCCTCCGGACCGGTGGGCTTGTTCTCACCCTGGATGTAGGCCATCCGGTGGGGGGTCCACAGGCGCTGGAAGGCGTCCTGGACACCCACTCCGATCTGCTGCTCCGGCTCAGTCGTCATGTCATGCAGCATATGACCTTGCCGAACGGCATGAGGAAGGCCCCCGGAAAGTGGATTCCGGGGGCCTTCACACAGCGCGTCAGACCTGTACGCGGTCCGCGACGACCTGGGCCAGCTTGGCCAGGGCGTCGGCCTTCGGGATGCCGTTCTCCTGCGAACCGTCGCGGTAGCGGAAGGAGACGGTGCCCGCGGCCATGTCCTCGTCGCCGACGATGATCATGAAGGGGACCTTGAGCTTCTGGTGGTTGCGGATCTTCTTCTGCATCCGGTCCGAGGAGGCGTCCACCTCGACCCGCAGGCCCTTCTTCTTCGCCTCGGCGGCGAACTCCTGCAGGTACTCGACGTGCCCGTCGCCGATCGGGATGCCGACCGCCTGGACCGGGGCCAGCCACGGCGGCATGGCGCCCGCGTAGTGCTCCAGCAGCACGGCGAAGAACCGCTCGATGCTCCCGAAGAGCGCCCGGTGGATCATGACCGGCCGCTGCCGGGAGCCGTCCGCCGCGGTGTACTCCAGGTCGAAACGCTCCGGCAGGTTGAAGTCCAGCTGCACGGTCGACATCTGCCAGGTACGACCGATCGCGTCCCGCGCCTGCACCGAGATCTTCGGGCCGTAGAAGGCCGCGCCGCCCGGGTCGGGGGTCAGCGGGAGGCCCTGCTTCTCGGCCACCTGCTGGAGGACCGCGGTGGCCTCCTCCCAGACCTCGTCCGAGCCGACGAACTTCTCCGGGTCCTTGGTCGACAGCTCCAGGTAGAAGTCGGTCAGACCGTAGTCGCGCAGCAGGTTCAGCACGAAGGTGAGGGTGCGGTCCAGCTCCTCCGCCATCTGCTCACGGGTGCAGTAGATGTGCGCGTCGTCCTGGGTGAAGCCCCGGGCGCGGGTCAGGCCGTGCACCACGCCCGACTTCTCGTACCGGTACACGGTGCCGAACTCGAACAGCCGCAGGGGCAGCTCGCGGTACGAGCGGCCGCGGGCGTCGAAGATCAGGTTGTGCATCGGGCAGTTCATGGGCTTGAGGTAGTAGTCGGTACCACCGTCGAGCTGCATGGGGGGGTACATGCCCTCCGCGTACCAGTCCAGGTGTCCGCTCTTCTCGAAGAGGGCGCCCTTGGTGGCGTGCGGGGAGTAGACGAACTCGTAGCCCTCCTCCTCATGCCGGCGGCGCGAGTAGTCCTCCATGGTGCGGCGGATGATGCCGCCCTTGGGGTGGAAGACCGCGAGGCCGGAGCCGATCTCGTCCGGGATGGAGAAGAGGTCGAGCTCGTTGCCCAGCTTGCGGTGGTCGCGCTTCTCGGCCTCGGCGAGGAAGTCGAGGTGGGCCTTGAGCTCGTCCTTCGACGGCCACGCGGTGCCGTAGATGCGCTGCAGCATCGGGTTTTTCTCGCTGCCGCGCCAGTACGCGGCGGCGTTGCGCATCAGCTTGAACGCCGGGATGTTCCGGGTGGTGGGCAGGTGCGGGCCGCGGCAGAGGTCCTTCCAGCACAGCTCGCCGGTCTTGGCGTCCAGGTTGTCGTAGATGGTCAGCTCGCCGCCGCCCACCTCGACGTCCGCGCCGTCGTCGGTGGAGGCCGAGCCCTTGATGCCGATCAGCTCGAGCTTGTACGGCTCGTCGGCCAGCTCCTCGCGGGCGGCCTCGTCGGTGACCACGCGGCGGGCGAACTTCTGGCCCCGCTTCTGGATCTCCTGCATCTTCTTCTCGATGGTCTTCAGATCATCGGGGGTGAAGGGCTTGGCCACGTCGAAGTCGTAGTAGAAGCCGTCCCGGACCGGCGGGCCGATGCCCAGCTTGGCCTCGGGGAAGAGCTCCTGCACGGCCTGCGCCATGACGTGCGCGGTCGAGTGGCGCAGGATGTTGAGGCCGTCCTCGGAGGAGATCTCCACCGGCTCGACGGTCTCGCCGTCCGCGACCTCATAGGAGAGGTCCTTCAGCTCGCCCGCGACGCGCGCGGCGATGACGGTGCGCTCGCCGGGGAAGAGGTCCGCCGCAGTCGTGCCCGTGGTCACCACGCGCTCTTCCCGCTCGGAATCGCGTTGGATGATCACACGGACGTCTGACACCGGTCTCTCCTGACATCGGGGGGTGCGACAGCGGACACTGCGCGCCTGAATCGTACCGAGCCCCGGGGGTCGGCCGCGAAACGGTTAAGCGCGTTCCGGATCGGTCCTGCCGCGGTCGTGTCAGTCGGTGTCCTCGCCGCAGGCCTCCCCGAAGAAGTCGATGGTCTCGTCCTGGCCCTGGAGGGACTTCATCAGGCGGTCGCGTTCCATTTCGTCCAGCGGTACGGGGGTGACGTCCCGGGCCTCGGTCAGGCGCCGGAAGCCGCCGCGGCGCTGGAGCCGGCCGGAGAGGCGGACCGGCAGGCCGACGAGGTGGGCGTGGCCGGCGACCTGGTAGGCCTCTTCGTCGAGGAGGACGCGGACCCAGGGCACCTCGGCCCCGGCGAGGACCTTGAGGCGTACGGTGCCGCCGCCGCGGGCGGCGGAGCGGCGCATCCGGACGACGGCGCCGGCGATGCGGACGGTGACGGCGGGTTCGTCGCGGGTGTAGCGGGTGCCGGCCTCGCGGAGCAGGGGCAGGTCGCCCGGGGAGAAGTCGACGGGCTCGGGGCGGGCGGCGCAGCCGGCGGGGGTGCCGGCGGCGGGGGCCCAGGCGAGGGCGATGCGGGCGCCTTCGGTGCCGCTGACCAGGGCGATCAGGGCGTCGGTGAGCTCGCGGCTGACGCCGGCCTGGACGGCGGCGTCGAAGGCTTCCATGCCGCCGGTGGCCCGGCGGTAGTCGATGGCCTCGCGGGCGGCGTGCAGGGCGTGGTGGAGCTGGACGACGGTGCCGCGGCCGTGGCCGACGGGGACGAAGGCGGTGAGTTTGCGGCCGCCGGGTGCGGGGCCGACGAGGACGTCGGTGAGGGTGTGCTCGGCCTGGGCGCGGTGCCGGGCGCCGTGGTAGCCGGCGGGGGCGCGGTCGGCGAGGGCGCCGGCGAGGAGGAGCTGGCGGGCGGCGGCGCGCAGGCGTTCCTGGCTGTTCCAGGAGGAGTCCTCGCGCAGGCCGGGGGGCAGGTCGCGGGTCCAGCGGACCTCGTCGCTGGGGATGGTGAGGCCGTAGAGGACTTCCCGGGCGGCCGGCAGCGGGCTGCGGGCGAGGGCGGTGAGGGCTTCGCCGAGCAGGTCCTCGCTGTCGGGGAAGGCGGTGGTCTCGGGGACGAGGAGGCTGGGGGTGCCGGTGCCGGGCGGGGTCCAGCGGGCGTAGGCGCCGGCGGCGCCGCCGCGGCGCTGCCAGCCGTGCCGGTGCAGCAGCGCGCCGAGGACGCGGGGGTCGACCTCCTGGGGGGAGGGTCCGCGGAGTCCGCCTTCGGTCAGGGCCGGGACGGGGTGCGGTTGGGGGTGCATCACGGTCTCCCTCCGACCCCGACGCGGGTCATGATCTCGCAGAGTGCGCGGTCGTCGAAGATCCGCGTGGTGGGTATCCGGACGGTGGTGCGGGTGCGGCCGGTCACGGGGTGGCCGGCGAGGTTGGTCCAGTAGCAGCAGTGCCGCAGGCCGAGGTCGTCGTGGCCGGCTCTGAGCCAGTCGTCGCGGGAGCGGGGGACGAGCATGACGACCAGGATCTTGTGGACGGCGACGGGTTCGCGGGCGAGCTTGACCAGGTGGTCGTTGTCGAGGCTGAAGGCGAAGCTGGCGCCGGGCGGCCGGGGGGCGACCTGGTAGGTGGCCTTGAGCTGGACCTTGATGGTGACCTCGTCGTCGATGGTGTGCCGGGGCGAGCCGTGGCTGACGTGCCAGTCGATGCCGTTGTCCGGGAAGGGCTGGGAGAGGGAGCAGCCGGCCGCGGCGGCGACGGCGTGCAGGTATCCCACCTGGAGGGTTTCCATGCAGGCGGTGGTGGCGAGGTTGCCCCGCAGCGGCTCCGTCCGCTCGGGCTGTGCGAGCGCCATGGCTGCCCGTGCCCCTTCGTGCTGCCGGGTGTGCCCCCGATTCCATGACGACCGTTCAGTTGTACGGTCCCCCACTGGTGTTGTCTCCGCGGTGGGGGGTGTGCAAACGGCGTACGGCGCCGGGGGGCCGGGTATCACGCTCTCGGGCAGTGGTGGCCGGTTCGAGGCGCGTGCCATCTGCCGATCGGGGACGAGGAGTTCGGACATGACGCGCTGGTACGAGGGGCCGTTGGCGGCCTTTGACACCGAGACCACCGGGGTGGACGTCGAGCGGGACCGGATCGTGTCGGCCGCCGTCGTCGTGCAGGAGTGCGCGGGGGGCCGGGTGCGGGCGACGCGCTGGCTGGTGAATCCGGGCATTCCGGTGCCGCGGGAGGCGACGGACGTGCACGGTCTGACGGAGGAGCACCTTCAGCACAACGGCCGGTGGCCGGCGCCGGTGGTGGAGGAGATAGCCAGGACGCTGGCGGAGCAGTCGGCGGCGGGGCGGCCGTTGGTGGTGATGAACGCCCCGTTCGATCTGACGTTGCTGGACCGGGAGTTGCGGCGGCACCGGGCGTCGTCGTTGTCGCGGTACCTGGACAGCCGGCCGTTGACGGTGCTGGATCCGCGGGTGCTGGACAAGCACCTGGACCGGTACCGCAAGGGGCGGCGGACGCTGACGGACCTGTGTGCGCATTACGGGATAGCGCTGGACGGCGCGCACGACGCGGCGGAGGACGCGGTGGCGTCGTTGGAGGTGGTGCGGGCGGTGGGGCGGCGGTTCGCGGCGCGGCTGGAGCGGTTGTCGCCGGCGGAGCTGCATTCGCTGCAGGCGGTGTGGCATGCGGCGCAGGCGCGGGGGTTGCAGGCGTGGTTCGCGCGGAACGGCTCGCCGGAGCCGGTGGATCCGCACTGGCCGTTGCGTCCGGAGGTGCCGGCGGCGGCCTGAGGCGGAGTGTTCCGCGGGGTGTTCCGGGGGTGGGGGAATGAGCGAGGCCGGTCCGTCTGTGACGGACCGGCCTCATCCCGGTGGGCGATACTGGGATCGAACCAGTGACCCCTTCGGTGTGAACGAAGTGCTCTCCCGCTGAGCTAATCGCCCGGGAACGCACTGAACAATACAGGTGCCGAGGGGGTGGGTTCAAACCGCGTCCCGGCCGGTGGTCAGGAGGCGGGTCAGGCCCCGGCGTCCGGCGCGCATCATCAGCGCGTGGTTGAGGCGGAAGAGGGGCCGGCCGGGGGTGGCGAGCCGGCGCATGAGGGGCTTGCGGACGTCGACTTCCTGGTCGTAGCGGGCGAGGGTGCCGCCGGTGCCGTCGGGGCGCAGGGTCCAGCGGGCCCAGCCGTCGAGGTCGCCGGTCATGCCGATCTCCAGGATCCCGGTGGCGGGGTCGCGCCGTCGTTCGGTGGCGCGGACGACGAGGTCGTACGGGAGGACGGAGCGGAAGCGGGCGGTGCCGGCGCGGGGTCCTTCGGGGGTGACGGAGCGGACCTGGGGCCACCAGCGGGGGTAGTGCTCGGCGTCGGCGAGGACGGTGAAGACCCGGTCGGGGGCCGCGGGGAGGTGCCATTCGCTGTGGAAGCGGAAGTGGGTGGGGCGGTGGCGGCCGGGCTCGGTCCGGCGCGGGGGGTCCATGTGCTCCAGTGTGCTCCGCAGGGGTGTGCGGTGGGGGTGCTTACGGGGTGTCCGCCGGTCCCTACTCATGGGGATCTGAGTACCCGCACCCATGTCCGGGGCGCGTGAGCGGCGCCACACTCCGGGCATGGAGAATGTTCCGCCGCCGGCCGAGGAGCTGGTACTGATCGACCGGGAGCTGGTCCGACTGGACGCGCGGCGCGCGCAGTTGGTGGCTCGCCGGACGTGGCTGTTGCACGTGTTGCGGGCCGGGGCGGTGCCGGTGGCGGCACCGGTGCCGGTGCCCGGTGCGGGGCCCGGGTGGGCGCCGCGGGAGGTCGCCGCGGGCGGCCGGGAGGTGTCGGGCCGGGGGGCTCAGAACGTCCTGCTGGTGCTGGGGGCGGTGCTGCTGGCGGTGGCCGCGGTGGCGTTCACGGTGGTGAGCTGGGGCTCGATGGGGATCGCGGGCCGGGCTGCGGTGCTCGGGGTGGTCACGGCGGCCGCGCTGGGTGCTCCGGTGGTCTTGTCGCGCCGGGGGCTCGGGTCGACGGCGGAGGCGGTGGCGGGGCTGGGCCTGGTGCTGACGGCTCTGGACGCGTACGCGTTGTACCGGGTGGCGTGGCCGGGTTCGGACGGGCCGGCGTACACGGCGGGTGCGGCGGGGGTGCTGGCGGCGCTGTGGTCGGGGTACGGGCTGTGGCTGCGGGGGCTGCGGCTGCCGTTGCCGGCGGCGGTGCTGGCGGCGCAGCTGCCGTTGCCGCTGGGTGCGGTGGCGGCCGGGGTGCCGGTGCTGGGTCTGGCGTGGGCGGTGCTGGGTACGGCGGCGCTGGACGCGGTGGTGGCGTTGGCGGTGCGGGGCCGGTCGGGTCCGCGGGCCGGGCTCCGGGTGGCCGGGGTGCTGGCGGCGGTGTCGGGTGGGCTGCTGGGCGGCTGGGCGCTGTTGGCGGCGTTGGTGGAGTCGGCGGGGGCCGCGGGTCCTGCGGGCGCGGCGTCGGCGGGGGCGGTGCTGCTGGCGGGTGCGGTGGTGGCGTGGGCGGTTGCGGTGCGGGTGGCTCCGGTGGAGTCGGGGGCGCGGCCTTCCGACGGTGCGGCGGCCCCGGTCGCCGATCCGTGGGCTTCGGGTGCGGTGGCGCTGGCTCTGGTGGCCGGCTGGGCCGCGGTGGCGGGTCCGGCGGGGGTGGTGCGGTCGCTGGTCGAGGGGGGCTGGGCGGCGCTCCCCTACCTCTTCTGTGCGGTGCCGTTGCTGTTCGTGCGGGGTCGGGCGGGGCGGCCGGCGGTGCGTCGCGGGCTGCTGGCGGCCGGGGTCTCGGTGCTGGTGGTGACGGTGCTGTCGGCGGTGCCGGTGGTGGCGTGGGTGCTGTTCGCTCCGGCGGGTGTGCTGGACGAGGTGTGGCGGGGCCGGGTGCCGGTGCTGGATGCCGGGGTGTGGTCGGGGGCCGCGGCGGCGCCGGTGGTGCTGCTGGTGGTTGCGGCGGTGGCGTACCGGTTCCGGGCGGTGCGGGCCGAGCTGGCGCCGGTGGCGTGGGTGCTGGCCTGGGCGGGGGTGTTCGTGCTGCCGGTGGCGGTGCGGGCGCCGTACGGGGTGGTGCTGGGCGGTCAGGTGCTGGTGGTGGCGGTGGCGGCCGGGGTGGCGCTGTGGCCGGTGGTGCGGCCGGTCGCGGTGGCGGGCGGGGTGTGTGCGCTGGCCGGTGCGGTGAGCACGTCCGTGCTGGCGCTGGCGGAGCGCGGGGCCACGCCGGTGGTGCTGGGGGCGTTCGCGCTGCTGTTCGCGGCCGGTGCGGTGCGGCGCGGGGCGCCGGGCTGGGCGGTGGCTCCGGCGGCGGTGGCGGCGGTGGTCTGGGGCTGCGGGCTGCTGGTGGCGGTGGGCCGGGTGGCCGGGCTGGCGGTGCCGTGGTGCGCGGTGCTGGTGCTGGTGGTGCCCGCGGTGGTGGCGGGGGCGGCGGTCCGGCTGCCGCGGGCCGCGCTGGTGCCGGCGGAGGTGGCCGGTGCGGGGGCGATGGTGCTGGCGCTGGGTCTGGCCCGGCCGGACACGGCGGTGCTGTCGCTGGCGCTGGGCCTGTGCGGGGTGGTCTGCGCGGGGACGGCGGTACGGGCGGACCGGCGGCCGGCCGGGTACGTGGCGGGGGTGCTGTTCGTCCTGGCCGCCTGGGTGCGGCTGGCGGCGGCGGGGGTCACGGTCCCGGAGGCGTACACGCTGCCGGTCTCGCTGGCGGCGCTGGCGGTGGGGCTGGTGCGGCGGCGCCGGGACCGCGAGGCTTCGTCCTGGGCGGCGTACGGCCCGGGCCTGGGGCTGACGCTGGTGCCGAGCGTGCTGGCCCTGTGGGGCGGCGACCAGGGGTGGTCCCGGCCGCTGCTGCTGGGGCTGGGCGCCCTGGCGGTGACGGTGGCGGGCGCGGTGCGCCGGCTGCAGGCGCCGCTGGTGCTGGGCGGGGGCGCGCTGGGCCTGGTCGCGCTGCACGAGCTGGCGCCGTACGTGATGGCGGCGGTGGCCGGGCTGCCGCGGTGGGTGCCGCTGGCGCTGGCGGGGCTGCTGCTGCTGGCGGTGGGGGCGACGTACGAGGCGCGGCTGCGGGATGCGCGGCGGCTGCGGGCGGCGGTGGGCCGGATGCGGTAGCGGGGGCGGGAACGCCGAAGGCCCGGAGACTCTTTCGAATCTCCGGGCCTTCGGTCCCGGGTGGGCGATACTGGGATCGAACCAGTGACCCCTTCGGTGTGAACGAAGTGCTCTCCCGCTGAGCTAATCGCCCGGGCACACCGCAAACATTACCGCATGTCAGCGGGTGCTCAGGACCGTCCCGGTCCTGGTGGGGTCAGGCGCCGGCGGTCATTCGCCGATGTTCCACGGCATGGCGAAGCCGAACTTCCAGAAGTAGATGCCGAGCAGGGTGCCGGTGATCACCAGTCCTACGGCCGTCAGGGTGATGTTGCGGCGGCGGACCTTGGGGTCGAGGGCGCGCTGGGCGGCCTCGGTGACCTTGCGCTTGGTCCAGCGCAGGACGAGCTGGGCCCAGACGAACTCGGTGGCCCAGATCGCCATGCCGGCGAAGATCACCAGCCAGCCGGGGCCGGGCAGCGGGAGCATGACGATGCCCAGCACCACGACGGCGAGGCCGACGATGAAGACGCCGACCTGCCAGGGCAGGTGCAGGCTGCGGCGGGCCTGGATGAAAGCGGGCGCCCGCGAGCCGAGCGCCGCTGCCGTGTCGTTCTCGTTCTCCGCGGTCGGGCTGGCAGCGTCTGCCTGACCGTTACTCCCCGTATTCATGGGAAACAATTTACCGGAGCTCTCAGCACAGGTGAACGGGGTGCGGGATCCGCCGTCTGAGGGACCTGAAGGCCCGCAAAACGGTCAGAGGGGTTTACAACGGCACCGTAGGTGGCATGTCGATTTCGCCGACGTGCGAATCCCCGAGCGCACACTGAGCGAAAGGCCCTGGCGCTTATGAACACCACGGTCAGCTGCGAGCTGCACCTGCGCCTCGTTGTGTCGAGCGAGTCCTCACTGCCTGTTCCCGCGGGCCTGCGGTATGACACGGCCGATCCCTACGCCGTGCACGCCACCTTCCACACCGGCGCCGAGGAGACGGTCGAGTGGGTGTTCGCCCGCGATCTCCTCGCCGAGGGCCTGCACCGGCCCACCGGTACCGGAGACGTCCGGGTCTGGCCGTCCCGCAGCCACGGTCAGGGCGTCGTGTGCATCGCCCTGAGCTCACCGGAGGGAGAAGCCCTGCTGGAAGCACCCGCGAGGGCGCTGGAATCGTTCCTGAAGCGGACCGACGCCGCGGTGCCACCCGGCACCGAGCATCGCCACTTCGACCTGGATCAGGAGCTCTCCCACATCCTGGCGGAGAGCTGAGCCAGGCCGAGAGCGGCCCGGCACCGTCCGACTCGGGGCGACGGTGCGAGCTGGACAACCACATACGGCAGTGCCGGCGCTGTCCCCGCGGGAGCCACCCGCGAGGACGGCGCCGGTGCGCTTTTTGAGGGAACCGCTACAGTTCGGCCACATCGGCGCGGGCACCGGTCCGCCGGCCGCGGTCCCCAGGGAGCGAGAACCCCATGCAGATCCCCCACGACACACGTAAGGCACTCGATGTCGTCGTCGATCTGGTGAACACCTCCCCCGAGCCCGGGGAGCCCGACGCCCTGTCGGACGTGGCGGCGCTGCGCGCCTTCGTGCGGCAGCACGACATCAGCGACGTCGGCGACCTCGGCGCCCGCGACCTGGCCGGGGTGCGGACCGTGCGCGGGCGCTTCGCCCAGGTCTTCGGTGCCGAGTCGGCCCGGATCGCCGCCGGAGTGATCAACGACCTGGTCGCGGCGGCGGGCACCACGCCCCGGCTGACCGACCACGACGGCTACGACTGGCACGTGCACTACTTCGCCCCCGGCGCCTCCGTCGGGGACCACATCGCGGCGGACTGCGGGATGGCGCTGGCCTTCATCGTGGTCTCCGGCGAGCGGGAGCGGCTGCGCCGCTGCGAGGCGCCGGACTGCCGGCGGGCCTTCGTGGACCTCTCCCGCAACCGCTCGCGCCGCTACTGCGACAGCCGCACCTGCGGCAACCGGCTGCACGTGGCCGCGTACCGGGCGCGCCGCAAGGAAGCCGCCGAGTAGCCGCCCGCCGGCCCCTTCAGAGCAGGAAGAGGTCGTGCGTGGCAGCGAGCAGCAGCAGGGTGCCGATCACCGTCAGGAAGATCATCAACGGCGGCTGGGAGAGCGCGAAGAGGCAGCCGCGCTGCTGGTCCTCGTCAACCGGGACCGGGATGGCGGGCTCGCCCCGCGAAGTGTCGGGCATCTCGGGCGAATGATGGCGCAGCCCACCACCCACCCGTGACCAACACGCCCGCTTTCAGGCGGGAGTTCGTCATATTCCGTGCTTCTTCAGAATCGCTTCGATGTCGGAGAAGTCATCCGCCGGGGTGGCCGGGGCGGGGCGGGGGGTGGCGGCCGGGGTGGAGGCGGCGGGGGCGACGGCTGCGGGGGTGGTGGGTTTGCGGGAGCGGGTGCGCGGGGCGGCTTCGACGGCCGGGTCGGCGGCGGGGCGGCCGCGGCGTTCTATCGCGCGGGTCGTCATGAAGAGCAGCCAGGCCAGGCCGAGGACGCCGAAGCCGATCCAGACGGTCGGCTTGAAAACGATCCCCGCGAGCCAGTCGACCACGCCGGTCATCACCAGGCCGAGCGGGACCAGGGCGTAGGCCGCGATGCGGGTGGCCGCGAGGAACCGCTTGCGGTAGGCGGTCAGCGCGGCGATGCCCAGGCCGGCCGCGGACACCGCGGAACAGATGGTCTCGGCGAGCATGGCGGGCCTCCAGGTCTGTCTGCGTGCGCGGCACCGCCGGGGGCGGTGCCCGTCCTTCCATCCTGCACCGTTGATGTCCGCCCGGGCCACGCGCGAAGCCCCCGGGGGGCCGATCTCCGGGACATCTCGGGGGTCGTCTCCTCCTCGGGAGGGGTCTGGGAGACTGGGCGCATGAACGAATCCCAGCCTTCCGGCGCCGTCGACCCCGTCGTTCTCGACGTCTGGTGCGATCTCCAGTGCCCCGACTGCCACGCCGCCCTGGAGGACGTGCGCGCGCTGCGGGCCCGGTACGGCGACCGGATGGACATCCGGCTGCGCCACTTCCCCCTGGAGAAGCACAAGCACGCCTTCGCCGCCGCGCAGGCCGCCGAGGAGGCCGCGGAGCAGGGGCTCGGCTGGCCGTACGCCGAGGCGGTGCTCGCCGGGACGGCGGAGCTGGGCGCCCGCGGCGAGGCCTTCCTGCTGGCGACGGCGAAGGAACTGGGCCTGGACGCCGAGGAGTTCGACACCGCGCTGATCGACGGCCGGCACATCCTGATCGTGGACGCGGACCAGGCCGAGGGCAAGGCCATCGGCGTCACCGGCACGCCGACGTACGTGATCGACGGCGAGCGCCTGGACGGCGGCAAGAGCCAGGACGGCCTGCGCGCCCGGATCGAGGAGATCGCCGACCGCCTGCTGGGCGCGTGAGCCGCGGCTAGGGCCTGTCTTTCGGATCAGGTCGGATCAGCCCGAGGCGCGGTGCCAGGCGCCTCAGGCCGGGCATGATCCGGAAGACAGGCCCTAGATCAGTTCCTTCTTGAAGTTGTGGCGGACGGTGCGGTAGCCGAGGGACCGGTAGAGCCGCACCGCCGGGGTGTTGTCCGTGTAGACCTGGAGCCCCAGCAGCCGTGACCGGCCGGCCAGCGCGGCGCGCTCCGCGAGGAGCATCACCGCGCGGCCGTGGCCCCGGCCGCGGTGTTCCTCGGCGACCGCCACGTCGTACACGTAGGACGTGGCGCCGCCGGGCATCGTGACGCCGGTGCGGACCCAGACGTGCGCCACGGCCTCGCCGGCGACCTCCAGGACCGTGAAGGAGGTGTCGGGGGTGTCCAGCCCCTGCGGCAGGGCCGTGGCGTGATCGGCCCGGGACCGGGCCAGCGCCTGCTCGGCGGTGAGCCCGCCGGCCGTGCAGAAGTCCGCGTACGACCCGACGGCCCCGGCGAGCCAGGTGTCGTACTCCCCCGCCGTCATGGGGCGCCCGGTGGCGCCCTCGGGCAGCTCGGGTGCGCCGGCCGGCAGGCGTTTGACCATGTTGTGGCTGTACTCGGTGTAGCCGAGGGCGGCGGCCATCCGCAGCGCCTCGGCGGCCCCGGTGTCCACGGCCGCGCGTATCGTGCGGCAGCGCCAGCCGCGCAGGACCTCCTCGGCGGCCAGGGCGGCGACCGTGCCGCGGCCGCGCCGCCGGTCGGGGCGCTCGATCCACAGGCCGCGGATCACGCCGACGGCCGCCCCGCCGGGTGTCTCGGTGGCCAGTTCGACCCGGCCCACGGGGCGGCTGTTGACCCGGACCTCGTACGCGCGGACCCGGGAGCCGTCCGCGTTCTCCTGGAGCGGCCCGGACGGCCGCAGGGTGGTGGTCATCACTGGTGTTCTACCCGCCCCGCGGCCGCCCGTCATCAGGTTTGGGGCGGTCCCGGGGCCTCAGCGCGGGTCGGCGTCCTGGGCGGCCCGCTCGTCGAAGATCCGCATGGCCTTGGCCGTGACCGGGCCGGGGGCGGCCAGCTCGCGGCCGTCGACCCGGTGCACGCCCTGGACGTCGCGCAGGGTGGAGGTCAGGAAGACCTCCTCGGCGTGCTCCAGTACGTCCAGGGGCAGATCGGTCTCGCGGGCGCCGGCCCATTCGGCGACCAGGGCGCGGGTGACGCCCGCCAGGCAGCCGGAGGGCACGGGCGGGGTGTGCAGCTCGCCGTCGAGGACCACGAAGACGTTGGAGCCGGTGCCCTCGCAGAGCTGTCCGACGGTGTTGGCGAACAGCGCCTCGGACGCTCCGGCGGCGTGCGCGCGGGCGAGGGCGACGACGTTCTCCGCGTAGGAGGTGGTCTTCAGGCCGGTCAGGGCGCTGCGTTCGTTGCGGACCCAGGGGACCGTGATCACGGCGGTGGTGTCCGGGCGGCGGCTGGTGGCGCCGAGGGCGACGACCAGGGTGGGGCCGGTCTCGCCGCGGTCGGAGCCGAGCGGGGAGACGCCGCCGGTGTAGGTGATGCGCAGCCGGCCGAGCGGCATCGGGTTGGCCGCCAGTACCTCGGCGCAGGCGCGGCGGACCTCGTCGAGGTCGGGGTCGGGCAGGCCCAGACCGCGCGCGGAGCGGGTCATGCGGTCCAGGTGGCGGGTGAGCGCGAAGGGCCTGCCGTCCACCGCCTTGATGGTCTCGAAGATGCCGTCACCCACGGTCAGTCCGTGATCGAGCACGGACACCCGTGCGCTCTCGGCCTCCCGCAGCTCTCCGTCGAGCCAGATCCTCACCGTACGGTCCCTCCACTCCCTTGGTAGGTACCCGACGCTACCGCGAGCAGCCGGGCGGCCTTCAGCTCGGTCTCCGCCCATTCGCGGTCGGGGTCGGAGCCCCAGGTGATGCCGGCGCCGGTGCCGAAGCGCAGGACGGGCCCGCCGGGGGCGGTGCGGTCGGTCCAGAAGGTGCGGATGCCGACGGCCAGCTCGCCGGTGCGGCGGTCGGCGTCGACCCAGCCGACGCCGCCGCAGTAGGGGCCCCGGGGGGCGGTCTCCAGGGCGTCGATGATCCGCAGGGCGGCGGACTTGGGGGCGCCGGTGACGGAGCCGGGCGGGAAGGCGGCGGCCAGCAGCTCGGGCCAGCCGGCGCCGTCGGCGAGTTCGCCGCGGACGGTGGAGACGAGGTGGACCAGCCCCGGGTGCTCCTCGACGGCGCACAGCTCGGGGACGGTGACGCTGCCGGTGGCGCAGACCCGGCCGAGGTCGTTGCGGACCAGGTCGACGATCATCACGTTCTCGGCGTGGTCCTTGGGCAGCAGGTCGGCGGCGGTGCGGCCGGTGCCCTTGATGGGGCCCGACTCGACGGTGCGGCCGGTGCGGCGCAGGAAGAGCTCCGGGGAGGCGGTGGCGATCTCCACGCCGTGGGCGGGCAGCCGGATCGTTCCTGCGAAGGGGGCGGGGTTGCCGCGGGCCAGCAGGGCGGTCAGGGCGTCCACGTCGGCCCCGGCCGGCGCGGGCAGCGGCGCGGAGAGCACCCGGCAGAGGTTGGCCTGGTAGACGCCGCCGCGGGCGATCTCGGCCCGGATGGCGCGGACCCCGGCCAGGTATCCGGCCCGGTCCAGGGAGGAGGTCCAGTCGTCGGGGTCGGGGCCCCGCCAGGCGCCCGGGGCGGGGGCGGGGACCGGGTCGGGGCGGACGTCCCCGAAGCGCGCACACACGAGACGGCCCTCGAAGTCCGCCGAGACGGCCCAGAAGCCGGCCGAGTCCAGCGCGGCCGGGTCACCGGTCACATCCCGCAGGTCGGTCGCGAGCAGGCCGCCGAAGCGGGCCAGCGGTGGCAGGTGCTGCACGGCCTCGAGTCTAGGGCCGCGGGCCCGGCCGCGCCGGTGGGCCGGGGGCCGCGGGGGCCGGGCCGGGCGTCGCCGGGGCGGCCGTGCGGTGGCCTGCTGTGAACGGACGGCAGCACGCTGCACAAACGCGTTTTTGAGCTGGCCCGGGAATCCGCTAGAGTTCAACACGTCGCCGGGGAGCGAAGGAAAAAACCCCGGAAGCAACACCGGCGACCTGCGGACGTGGCTCAGTTGGTAGAGCATCACCTTGCCAAGGTGAGGGTCGCGAGTTCGAATCTCGTCGTCCGCTCGAATGTGGGGGATCTTCCCGACCCCTCGCAAACACTCCTGGTGGAGTGGCCGAGAGGCGAGGCAACGGCCTGCAAAGCCGTCTACACGGGTTCAAATCCCGTCTCCACCTCCAAGGACGATTAGCTCAGCGGGAGAGCGCTTCCCTGACACGGAAGAGGTCACTGGTTCAATCCCAGTATCGTCCACTTGATCCGCAAGGATCCCCGCGCGATTAGCTCAGCGGGAGAGCGCTTCCCTGACACGGAAGAGGTCACTGGTTCAATCCCAGTATCGCGCACGCAGCACCGCACGACCTGCGGCTCCGCTCCGGCGGAGGATGGTCCCCGCGCGATTAGCTCAGCGGGAGAGCGCTTCCCTGACACGGAAGAGGTCACTGGTTCAATCCCAGTATCGCGCACCACCGGAAAGCCCCGGCCGATCGATTCGGCCGGGGCTTTCGCGTTGCCGGGCGCTCTCGGCGCGGGCGGCGGCGGTGCGTCGTCGGGAGCATCGTCGGGAGTGCGGTGGCGGGGCCCGGACGGCAGCGGGCGGCGCCCGGTGGACGCCGCCCGGAGTGCCCGGTGCCTCAGGAGGAGAACAGCAGACGGCCGAAGCCGCCCTTGTGGTGGCCGTGGTGGCCGCCGTGGTGACCACCGTGGTGGCCGCCGTGGTGCTGGGGAGCGCCCCAGGCGGGCGCCTGGCCGGCCGGGTAGGCCGGCGGCGCGGGCGGCGGCGGGACCTGCCCGTACTGCGACTCCAGGCGGGTCAGGGCCTCGAGCTCGCCGTAGTCCAGGAATATGCCGCGGCAACCGCTGCACTGCTCGATCTGGATCCCGTTGCGGTTGTAGGTGTGCATCATCGCGTGGCACTTCGGGCACTGCATGATCGGCTCAACTCCTCGCCGTCGGACGTCGTCCCCGGAATGCTGCCCGGCGACGTGAGCCTCACCCTACGACGGAAGTACGGACTCCAAGTCAGGCGGGAGTGTGGCGATTCGGGTACAACCGTCGGCCATCATCCGCTCCACCTCGTCGAGTCCGCGGTCCTCGGCCACGGACTTGGCGATGGCCAGGGCGGCGGTCTGGACGGTCAGCGCGCGGGCGGCGACGTCCAGTTCCGGCCAGGGGTCGGTGCCGGGCGGACCGGCCGCTGGGCCCCCGGCGTCGCGGTAGGCGGTGAGGAAGCGGTCCCAGACCTCGGGGTCGAGCAGGCCGGCCGCGTACCAGGCGGCGGGCCGGGCCAGGTCCCAGGCGGGATGCCCCAGGCCCAGGTCGTCCACGTCGATCAGGAGCCAGGGTCCGTCCGGGGCGGGGTGGCGCACCAACTGGCCCAGGTGCAGGTCGCCGTGGCAGACGGTGGCCGAGGGCGGGGCGGGGGTCTCGCCCCGGGCCCAGGCGGGCAGCCGGGCGGCGGCGGCGAGGACCGCGGCGGATTCGGGGCGGGGCCCGGCGGCGGCCATCCGGGACAGTGCCCGGGCCACCTTCGCGGGGCCCCTCATGGGCGGCAGCGGTTCGGGCAGGGCGGCGGCCGGCAGCCGGTGCAGCCGGGCCAGCAGCCGGGCCGCGTCCTCCCAGGGCGCGGCCTCGGGGGCGGCGGGGTCGACGGGGGTGCCGTGCGGCCAGGCGGAGACGGCGCGGCCGCGCAGCAGGGTGGTGAGGGCCCCTCCCGCGTCGCCCGGTCCGGGCAGGACGGCCAGCGGCGGCAGGAGGATGCCGGCCAGGGCCGGGGAGCCGGCCAGCCGGATCCGGACGGCCAGCTCGCCCTGGTCGGTGCCGGGGGCGTGGGCCTTGACGACGACACCGCCGGTGCGCACGACGGTGCCGTCCGGGCGGTCGGCGAGGAGGGTGTGCTGGCGGGGTACGCCGCGCCGGCCGAGCGGGGCGGCCCCGGTGACGAGTGCGGCCAGTTCCGCCGCGAAGCGCGCGTTCACGCTGCCCCCCAAGTCCAGGCGGTCCTGCGCCGCAGCCAGGATCGTACGCTCCGCCGGGGCTCGAACCCACATCCCGGTCGGCTGCCGCGCCGGACCCCAGCCACGTGGCGGACACCGGGCGGCTGCCGGCTGACACGAAAAGGGACGCGAAGAGGGATGCGAGAAGGGACGCGGAAAGGGTGCTGCCCGCGCGGCCTCGTGACCGCAGGGGCAGCACCCTTTTCACTGCCGTCCGCCGCACCCCCGTCCCCACGGGGCTGACGGGCTCGATGTCCCGGTCCGGGCCGCTCTCCCGGACCCGGGGCGCCGCTCAGCGCCCCAGCATCACGCCCACGGACGACGCTTGGGTCACCACCGAGTCCCAGCCGCCGAAGAGCACGACCAGGAGGGTGGCCAGGGGGAGCACCATGGCCGCGGCCACCAGCGGGTGGCGCGGCCCGGCGGGCTTGCGCGCCTGGCTGCGGAGGTACGTACGACCTGCCGTGAACGCCATGATCCTCTCCCTGTAAGTCGGCAGCGGCGGGGATCCGACCTCGGGGGACGAGTGATTCGCCCGCCGCTTGATTTCAAGACTAGGAGCGTGCGGGGTGTGAGTCCTCATGCCTTCGTACCCATTCCCCGGCCTACGGGAGGATGACGGTCCTCCCCCTCACGTACTCCCCTGGGTGGAGACGGTCCCTCGCGCGTGGGGGTCTTCCCGGAAGGGTCGGGCGGATCGGCCGATTACACCTCGGAGTCGAGTGACTTCGATCACTTCCGGCGGGCCCCGGTCCGTCGCCGGTCCGGCCCGCCGTCGCGCCCGGGTGGGCGCCGGTACATGTCTATGCCCGTGGGCTCGCGCGCCCCTCGACCCCTGGCTCCGCGGGCCTCGAGGGCCAATCCCCCATGACTACAGGGAATTTGATCGCCATCCCAGCGAGTACGAGTGTTCGACGAGCGGTTCCTGACCGACCCTCAAGTGGCCCTCGCCGTACTGACAATCGAATCCCCGGACGAGGGCGCGGCCTCTGAGCACACGTGGCGGATCCTCCGTAAGCTGTGCCACGTCAACAGGACGACCGGGCAGCGGGGTGGACATGGCGATGATGCGGCTCCGGCGCGAGGACCCGCGTGTCGTCGGCTCGTTCAGGCTGCACCGCCGGCTCGGTGCGGGCGGCATGGGCGTGGTCTACCTGGGCTCGGACCGGCGCGGTCAGCGCGTGGCGCTCAAGGTGATCCGGCCGGACCTCGCGGAGGACCAGGAGTTCCGCTCGCGGTTCGCCCGGGAGGTCTCCGCGGCGCGCCGGATCAGGGGCGGCTGCACGGCCCGGCTGGTGGCCGCGGACCTGGAGGCCGAGCGCCCGTGGTTCGCCACCCAGTACGTCCCCGGCCCCTCGCTGCACGACAAGGTCAACGAGGGCGGCCCGCTGACGGCCGCGCAGATCGCCGCGGTGGGCGCCGCCCTCTCGGAGGGCCTGGTGGCGGTGCACGAGGCGGGGGTGGTCCACCGGGACCTCAAGCCCTCGAACATCCTGCTCTCCCCCAAGGGCCCGCGGATCATCGACTTCGGGATCGCCTGGGCCACCGGCGCCAGCACCCTCACCCACGTGGGCACCGCCGTGGGCTCCCCCGGCTTCCTCGCCCCCGAGCAGGTGCGCGGGGCGGCGGTCACCCCCGCCACCGACGTGTTCGCGCTCGGGGCCACGCTGGCCTACGCGGCGACCGCCGACTCGCCCTTCGGGCACGGCAGTTCCGAGGTGATGCTCTACCGCGTGGTGCACGAGGAGCCGCAGCTGTACGGCGTGCCGGACGCGCTGGCCCCGCTGATCCGGGCCTGCCTGGCCAAGGACCCGGAGGACCGGCCCAGCACGCTCCAGCTGTCGATGCGGCTCAAGGAGATCGCGGCCCGGGAGGCCCAGGGGCTGCCCGAGGCGCGGCCGCCGGCCCCGCGCGGCCAGCAGCAGGACCGGCCCAGCGGCCGGCTCGCCGAGGAGTACGCCCGCCAGCGCACGGAGCGGCGGGCGGCCGAGGGCACCGGCTCGCGGCCGCAGCAGGGCGGGCCCCGGGGCACCCGGTCCGCGACCGGGCCGCACGCCGCGGGACCGCGCACCCCGGCCCGGCCCTCGGGTGCGGAGGCGCCCCGGACGGGTCCGCGCACGGGCGCGCGCACGGACGGCCGTCAGGTCCGCGCCACCTCGGGCGGGCGCCGGCCGGCCGGTCCGGACCGCCGGCTGCTGCGGCAGCGCCTGATCGTGTTCGTGGTGGTCACGCTGATCGTGGCGCTGGGGATCGCGGCGGCCCAGAAGTTCTAGGCCGCCGCTCCCGCGGGGTCCCTGGTCAGGCCTGGGGGCGGCCGGTGGCGACCGCGTAGAAGGCGACGGCCGCGGCCGCGCCGACGTTCAGCGAGTCCACGCCGTGGGCCATCGGGATCCGCACCCATTCGTCGGCGGCGACCAGCGCCTGGGTGGAGAGCCCGTCGCCCTCGGCGCCGAGCATCAGGGCGACCCGGTCCAGGGTGTGCGGGGCCGCGTCGTCGATGGCGGAGGCCTTCTCGTGCGGGGTGAGCGCGAGCAGCTTGAAGCCGGCCTCGCGGACCCGCTCCAGCCCCTTGGGCCAGGACTCCAGCCGGGCGTAGGGCACCGAGAAGACGGCGCCCATGGAGACCTTCACCGAGCGCCGGTAGAGCGGGTCGGCGCAGTCCGGCGAGAGCAGCACGGCGTCCATGCCCAGGGCCGCGGCGCTGCGGAAGATAGCGCCGATGTTGGTGTGGTCGTTGACCGACTCCATGATCACCACGCGGCGGGCGGTGGCGAGCAGTTCGTCGGCGGTGGGCAGCGGCTTGCGCTGCATGGAGGCGAGCGCGCCGCGGTGCACGTGGTAGCCGGTGACGCGCTCGGCGAGCTCCGGGCTCACGGCGTACACCGGGGCCGGGAGCTCGTCGATGACGTCGCGCATGACGTCCACCCACTTGGCGGAGAGCAGCATCGAGCGCATCTCGTACCCGGCGTCCTTGGCCCGTCTGATGACCTTCTCGCCCTCGGCGATGAAGAGGCCTTCGGCGGGCTCCCGCTTGCGCCGGAGTTCGACGTCGGTCAGGCCCGTGTAGTCGCGCAGGCGCGGGTCGTCGGGGTCTTCGACGGTGATGAGATCAGCCACAGGGTGATACTGCCTTGTCCTGGGTGTGGTGCCAACGGCCGGGTACGAGATCCGTTACCCGCGGTTACGCGGGCACGGGGGCGGGTGGGGGTCAGCCGGTGATCGGCGGGACGGTCACGCCGACCACGTCGCCGATGACGATGACGGCGGGCGGGCGGACCTCCTGGGCCCGGACGGTCTCGCCGACCGTGGCCAGGGTGGCGTCCACCCGGCGCTGGGTGGCGGTGGTGCCCTCCTGGACGACCGCGACCGGGGTGCCGGGGTCCTTGCCGTGGCCGATCAGGGCGGCGGCGATGGCGCCGATCTTGTCCACGCCCATCAGGATCACCAGCGTGCCGGTGAGCTTGGCCAACGAGGCCCAGTCGACCAGCGAGCGCGGGTCCTCGGGGGCGACGTGGCCGCTGACGACGGTGAACTCGTGGGCCACGCCCCGGTGGGTGACCGGGATGCCGGCCGCGGAGGGCACCGAGATGGAGCTGGAGATGCCGGGGACGACCGTGCAGGGGATGCCGGCCTCGGCGAGCGCCTGGGCCTCCTCCATGCCGCGGCCGAAGACGTACGGGTCGCCGCCCTTGAGGCGGACCACCGACTTGCCGGCCCTGGCGTGCTCGATCAGGGCGTTGTTGATGGCCTCCTGGGCCATGAAGCGGCCGTACGGGATCTTCGCCGCGTCGATCACCTCGACGTGCGGGGGCAGCTCGTCGAGCAGGTCCCGGGGGCCCAGGCGGTCGGCGATGACCACGTCGGCCTCGGCGAGCAGCCTCCGGCCGCGGACCGTGATCAGGTCCGGGTCGCCGGGGCCGCCGCCGACCAGGGCCACGCCGGGGGACTTGGCCGGGCGGCGGTGGGCGGGCGAGGCGAGGGTGCCCTCGCGCAGGCCCTCGACGATGGCGTCGCGGACGGCGGCGGAGCGGCGCGGGTCGTTGCCGGTCAGCACGGCGACCGTGACGCCCTCGCTGCGGCCGGTGGCCGGGGTCCAGGCGGTCGCGGCGTCGGCGTCGTCGCTGCGCACGCACCAGACCCGCTCGCGCTCGGCCTCGGCGGAGGCGCGGTCGTTGGCCTCCCGGTCGCGGGTGGCGATCAGGGCGTACCAGGCGTCCTTGAGGTCGCCGTCCTGGTAGCGGCGGCGCTCCCAGCGGATCTCGCCGGTCTCGGCCATCACGTCGACCGAGGGGGTGGCGGAGGGGGAGATCAGCACCACGTCGGCGCCGGCCGCGACGAGGGCGGGCAGACGGCGCTGGGCGACCTGGCCGCCGCCGATGACGACGACGCGGCGGCCGGTGAGGCGCAGGCCGACGGGGTACGCGGGATGTGCTGCCATGGCGGTGCGGCTCCTGGGGCGGCGATGCGGGGTGCCGCTGCGGCGCTGGAGCGGCGGTTCCTGATGTCGTGCAGGTCTGTTCTTGCAGGTCCACGATACGGCGGCCGTCGTATCCCGCTGCGCCGGGGCTGCGCCGCGGGGCGGGTGCGGGGGCCGTCGTCCGGGTGTGCCGCAGCCCAGGCCGGAAGGGGCCTGGGCTGTGGCGGGGCCGGGGTTACTTCTCGGTGACGCCGGCGGAGTCGAAGGTGGCGACCTCGTGCATGGCACGGGCGGCGCTCTGGACCAGCGGGAGGGCCAGCAGGGCGCCGGTGCCCTCGCCGAGGCGGAGGTCCAGGTCGACCAGCGGGCGCAGGCCCAGCTTGTTGAGGGCCGCGACGTGGCCGGGCTCCGCGCTGCGGTGACCGGCGATGCAGGCCGCCAGCGCCTCGGGGGCGATGGCGCGGGCCACCAGGGCCGCGGCCCCGGCGCTGACCCCGTCCAGGATCACCGGGGTGCGCAGCGAGGCCCCGCCCAGCACCAGGCCGACGATGGCGGCGTGCTCGAGCCCGCCGATGGCGGCGAGGACGCCGACCGGGTCGGCCGGGTCCGGCTGGTGCAGCTCGATGGCCCGGCGCACGACCTCGGTCTTGCGGGCCAGCGTCTCGTCGTTGATGCCGGTGCCGCGGCCGGTCACCTCGGCCGGGTCGGCCCCGGTGAAGACGGAGATCAGCGCCGCCGAGGCGGTGGTGTTGGCGATGCCCATCTCGCCGGTGAGCAGCGCCTTGTTGCCGGCCGCGACCAGGTCGCGGGCGGTCTCGATGCCCACCTCGATGGCCGCGACGGCCTCCTCGCGGGTCATCGCCGGGCCGGTGGCCAGGTCGGCGGTGCCGGGCCGGACCTTGCGCGGCAGCAGGCCGGGGGTGGCCGGCAGCTCGCTGGCCACGCCGACGTCGATCACGCAGACCTCGGCGCCGACCTGGTTGGCGAAGGCGTTGCAGACCGCGCCGCCGCCGAGGAAGTTGGCGACCATCTGCCCGGTCACCTCCTGCGGCCAGGGGGTGACGCCCTGGGCGTGCACGCCGTGGTCGCCCGCGAAGATCGCGACGGCCGCGGGCTCCGGGATCGGCGGCGGGCACATCCGGGACAGCCCGGAGAGCTGCGCGGAGATGATCTCCAGCATGCCGAGGGCGCCGGCCGGCTTGGTCATCCGCTTCTGGCGGTCCCAGGCCTCGCCGAGTGCCTTGGCGTCCAGCGGGCGGATGTTGGCGACCGTCTCGGAGAGCAGGTCGTGCGGCTCCTCGCCGGGCAGCGCGCGGCGGCCGTAGGTCTCCTCGTGGACCACCCACGACAGCGGGCGGCGCTTGGACCAGCCGGCCTGCAGCAGCTCGGGCTCGTCCGGGAACTCGTCGACGTAGCCGACGCAGAGGTAGGCGACGACTTCGAGGTGCTCGGGCAGGCCGAGGGCGCGGACCATCTCGCGCTCGTCGAAGAAGCTGACCCAGCCGACGCCCAGGCCCTCGGCGCGGGCGGCGAGCCAGAGGTTCTCCACCGCGAGGGCGGAGGAGTAGGGCGCCATCTGCGGCTGGGTGTGGCGGCCGAGGGTGTGCCGGCCGCCGCGGGTGGGGTCGGCGGTGACGACGATGTTCACCGGGGTGTCGAGGATGGCCTCGATCTTCAGTTCCTTGAACTGCTTGGCGCGGCCCTTGGGGAGCGACTTGGCGTAGGCCTCGCGCTGCCGGGTGGCCAGTTCGTGCATGGCGCGGCGGGTCTCCGCGGAGCGGATGACGACGAAGTCCCAGGGCTGGGAGTGGCCGACGCTGGGGGCGGTGTGGGCCGCTTCCAGGACGCGCAGCAGCACCTCGTGCGGGATGGGGTCGGTGCGGAAGCCGTTGCGGATGTCGCGGCGCTCGCGCATGACGCGCAGCACGGCCTCGCGCTCGGCGTCGGCGTAGCCGGGGGCCGGCGCGGGGCGCTCGGCCTCGGCGACGGCTTCGGCGGCCGGGTCCTGGGCGTCGGCGGGCGCCTCGGCCTCGGGCTGGTCCGCTTCGGACTCTTCCGGGGCCGCGACGACGGGCTCGACGACGGGCTCGGCGGCGGGGGCCTCGGGGGCGACCGGCTCGGCGGCCGGGGTCTCGGCCACCGGGGTCTCGACCGGCGCCTCGGCGCCGGGTGCCTCGGCGACCGGGGCGGCCACCGGCTCGGCGGCGACGGGCTCCGAGGGGGCCGCGTCCGCCGGCAGCGGCTCGGCGGCGTCGGCGTCCACGGCCGGGGCGGCGGACTCCGGGGCCACCGGGGCGACGGGCTCGGCCACGACGGCGGGAGCGGCCGGGGCGGCCTCGGCGGCCTCGGCGGGCTCGACGGCGGCCGGCGCGGGCTGCTGCGGCTCGTCGGCGGGCTGCTGCGCGGGGATCTGCGCCACCGGTACGGGCGCCTCGGCCGGGGCCTCGGCCGCCACGGGGGCGACGGGCTCCACGGCGACGGCGGCAGGGGCGACGGGCTCGGCGGCGGCCGGCTCGGCGGCGCCGGAGACCAGGACGTCCGCGAGGACCATGCCGGCCGGGGCCGGCGGGGCGGCCGGGGGCTCCGCCGCCAGGGCGACGGGCGGCGCGGCCTGCTCGGCCACCGGCGGGACCGGCTCGGCGGCCGCCGGCTCGGCCGGCGGCTGCTCGGCCGGGACGGGGCCGGCGGGGGCGGCTGCCTCGCCGGGCAGCTGGGCGGCCGGCTCGGGGACGACCGTTTCTGCGGGGACACCGGGGACACCGGGGACACCGGGGACGCCAGGGGCGGCCGGTGCGACCGGGGCCACGGGGACCTCAGGGGCCACCGGGGCGGCCTCGGGGGTCGCGGCCTCCGGGACGGGGACGGCCGCCGGCTCGGCGGCGGGTACCGGCTCGGCAGCGGCGGCCGGAGCCGGCTGCTGCGGGTCGGCGCCCCACGGGGCACCGGCCTGCGCCGGGATCTCGCCGTAGTGCGGGCCGGGCAGGCCGACGTGCTCGGTGCGCGGCACGTCGAGGTATTCGGGGCCGCTGGTGGGCGGGCCGGCCTGGCGCAGCGGGACGGGCGCGGGCTGCGCGGCGGCGGCCACCGGCACGGGCTGCGGCGCGGCGGCCGGGGCCTCGGCGGTGACGGCCGGCGCGGCCGGTCCCCGGTCGGCGAGGGAGCGTACGACTCCCCCGGTGGCGTCCGGCACGGGCGGGCCCATGTGCAGCGGGCGGCGGGCCGGCGGCGGGGTGGCGGCGGCCTGCTGGGCGCGCACGGCGCCGAGGTCCACGGCGCCGGAGTCACGGCCGCCGGCCTCGTGGGAGCCGACCTCGTAGGCGCCGGAGTCGTGGCCGGGGGCCTCGAAGATGCCGGCGGGCGCGGCGTCGAAGGGGCCCGGGGCGGCCGGGGCCTCGAAGGCGCCGGGTTCGAAGGTGCCGGTGGCGAAGGCGTCCGGGGCGAAGGTCTCGGGCGCGAACGGGTTCGGCGGGACCACCTGCGGGTCGCTCCAGCTGGTGCCCGGGCCGCTGGGCATCAGCAGCAGTTCCTCGTCGTCGGCGCCGTCGTCGGCCGGGTCGAGGTAGGTGTACGCCCCCGGGGCCCCGGGAGCCGTCGGCCCCGGGTCCGCGGCGGGGATGCCGCCCTGCTGATCCACCATGCCCGCGTCTTCCGGGAAACCCTCGCCCGGAACCTGGCCGGTGTCAGTCATGCGTACCCCTCGCCCATCGGTTGTGCTTCGTTCGGCAGCTCGCCGGGCGCCCGCTCGCGGCACCCCCGGCGCCCGTATGAAGAACGAGCGGGTGGGCCGTGCGGCACGAACGCCCGCCGACAACAAGCATTGTCGCGTCCGTTCGCGGCCATGGCAGCCAATACGGCCATGGCCCGCTGTGGACTGCGCCACGTCGCGCGTCCTACCGGTCCCGCCGCACTGCAAAAGGCGCCCGACCCGGGCGCCTTGTCCGGACCGGGCCGGGCACCGCCGCCGGCGTCCTGCCTGGCGGAGCGTGCCCGCGCGGTGCCGGTGCGGTACGACGATCGGCCAGCCTACCCCCCGTGTTCGGGCGGGCGGATCACGGGGCGCGGTCGAGGCGTTCGGCGGAGAGGAGGAAGACGACGGAGCGCTCGCTCTCCTCCCAGGTGCGGGGATCGAGGCCGAGGGTCTGGAGCAGGGCGCACTCCACGGCGTAGCCGCTCTCGGTCAGGACGCGGCCCAGCGCCTCGGCCTCGTCGCGGGTGGCGGCGTGGCTGACGATGCGTTCGGGGCGCCGGTCGGCGCAGGCGGAGACCACCTCGGCGCCGCCGCCGCCGATGCGGACCACGTCCGGTTCGGGGAGGGCTTCGAGGACGTGCGGGGCGCGGCCGTGGACGACCTGGAGTTGTACGCCTCGCTTGCGGGCGGCGGCCGTTACGTGTTCGCAGGCGCGCGGGTCGGTGTCGATGGCGATGACGGCGGCGCCGAAGGCGGCGGCGTCCAGGGCGAGGGCGCCGGTGCCGGTGCCGATGTCCCAGACGAGGTCGCCGGTGCGGGGGCCGAGGCGGGCGAGCTGGGCGGCGCGCAGCTGGGCGCCGGCGCCCTCGGTGGCGCCTTCCTCGGTGCGGGCCCAGCCGCGGTCGCGGACGGCGCCGGGGTGGCTGCCGGCGAGCCAGCCGCTGTCGTGGCCCTCGGTGGTGCCGCCGCCTCCGATGACGATGACGACGTTGGGGTCGCGCCAGGCGTGGTCGGCGGCCTTGTCGGAGGTGAGGACGGTGACCTGTTCGTTGTCGGTGCCCAGTTCCTCGCAGATGACGAAGGTGCGGTGGACGCCTTCGAGGAGGAGGGCGAGCTCGGCGGGGCCGGCGCCCGGGGAGGTGAGGACGGCGACCTTGGGGTGGGCCCGGCAGACGTTCACGGCGCGGCGCAGGGTGCGGGGGTGGGCGACCACGATGCGGGCGTCGTCCCAGGGCATGCCGGCGCGGGCGAAGGCGGCCGCGACGGCGGAGACGGCGGGGACCACCTCGACCTCGAGGCCGTGCTCGGGGGCGCGCAGGGTGCGGACCACGCCGAAGAAGCCGGGGTCGCCGTCGGCGAGGACCACGGCGGTGCCGCGGTGGCCGGCGATCCGGCGGGCGGCGAGGCCGATGCTGCCGAGGCGGATGCGCTCGGCGTCCGGGGGGATCTCGGGGAGCGCCAGGTGGTGGGCGGCGCCGGCCACGAGGGTGGCGGCACTGAGCGCGGACCTCGCGGCCGCGGTGAGGGGCGAGCCGTCCCAGCCGATCACCGTGACCCGGTCGGCCATCTGCGTCAGTCTCCTTCGGGGTCCATTGGTCCATACCGCGCGGGCACCGTGAGACTACCCGGTCACGGGCGGGGGCGGGTCAGTTCCAGTCGGCGTGGGCGGCGTACCCGCCGGCCTCGGCGAGCTGGTCGTCGAGCCCGTCGAGGTCTTCGGGGAGCAGGCTCCAGACGATCAGGTCGGTGCGGGTCTCGGCCCAGCCGCCGTCGGGCGTCTGGCTCCGGACTATCCAGGCGTTGCGCAGGACGCCTTCGCTGATGCAACCGATCTTCTGGGCGACCTGCTGGGAGGCGGTGTTGTCGGCGGCGGTGCGCAGTTCGAGCCGTTCGAAGCGCTGGTCGTGGAAGAGCCACTGGGCGACGGCGTGGACGGACTCGCTGGCGTAGCCCTCGCCGCGGGCCCAGGGGGCGGTGACGTAGCCGACCTCGGCGCTGCGGCAGCGCCAGTTGGTGTTCTGCAGGTGGACCACGCCGACCAGGCGCTGGGTCAGGAACTCGGTGACGGCCAGGGCGATGCCGCGGCCTTCGGTGCGCTCGGCGGGGGCCTGGTGGCGGACCCACCGGCGGGCGTCGGCCACGGTGTAGGGGTGCGGTACCGAGGTCCAGGCGGTGACCAGCTCGTCGTTCATCATCTCGGCCAGTGCCATGACGTCCGCCTCCTCGAAGGGGCGCATCACCAGCCGGTCGGTGCTGATGGTGACGTCCGGGAAGGTGGTAGTCATGCGCAGCTCCATGCCAGGGACCGGTGGTCGGGCCGTATTCGGGCCGTTGGGCGGCCGGTTGGGGCCTCCTTGGCACAGCATGCAGCATCGGCCCGGGGATGCGCATGGCCGGGCCCCGCACCCCCCTGCTCGGGGGTGCGGGGCCCGGTGGGACGCGGGTCAGCCCTTGGTCGGGGCGCCGAAGGCCGGGATGACCGAGCCGTCGTACTTGTCCTCGATGAACTTCTTGACCTCGGGCGAGTTCAGGAGCTTGGCCAGCTTCTGGATGCGCGGGTCGTTCTCGTTGCCCTTCTTGACCGCCAGGATGTTGGCGTAGGGGTTGTTCTCGCCCTTCTCCAGCACCAGGGCGTCCTTGGCGGGCTTGAGGTCGGCCTCCAGGGCGTAGTTGCCGTTGATGACGGCGGCGTCCACGTCGGTGAGGGCGCGCGGCACGCTGGCGGCCTCGAGCTCCTTGAACTTCAGGCCCTTGGCGTCCTTGACGTCGGCGAGGGTGGCGGCGACGCCGACGCCGTCCTTGAGGACGATGACGCCGTTGTCGGCGAGCAGGTGGAGCGCGCGGCCCTCGTTGGTGGGGTCGTTGGGGAGCGCGACGGTGCTGCCGGAGGTCAGCTCGGTGAGGGCCTTGTGCTTCTTGGAGTAGAGGCCCAGGGGCTCCAGGTGCACGTTGACGACCGGGACGACGTCGGTGCCGTTCTTCTTGTTGAAGTCGTCGAGGTAGGGGACGTGCTGGAAGTAGTTCGCGTCGATCTGGCCGTCCTGGGTGGCCTTGTTCGGCAGGACGTAGTCGGTGAACTCCTTGACCTGGAGCTTGAGGCCGGCCTTCTGGGCCAGGTTGTCCTTGACGAAGTTCAGGATGTCGGCGTGCGGCGAGGGGGAGGCGCCGACGACGAGGGCGGCGTCGGTGTCGGGCTTGCCGCCGTCCTTCTTGGCCGCCGGGTCGGAGGAGGAGCCGCAGGCGGTCAGGGCCAGGGCGAGGGCGGAGGTGGCCGCAACGGCCGCGGTGATCTTGATGTTCTTGCGCACGACAAGTGCCTCTTTCTAGGTGGTGCCTGGATGTCGCCCGAGCACAAAGAGTGCGGGCTGGTGGGACGGAAGTCTGTTAGGCGGTGCGGCCGCGGCGGGCCAGCAGCCGGACGGCGGTGTCGCCGATCAGCTGGATGACGGTGACCAGCAGGATCAGCACGACGACGGTGACGACCATGAAGCCGCTCTCGAAGCGCTGGTAGCCGTAGGTGATGGCCTTGCTGCCCAGGCCCTCGCCGCCGACCGCGCCGGCCAGCGAGGAGTAGCCGATGAGGACGATGACGGTGGTGGTGACCGCGGAGACCAGCGAGGGCAGGGCCTGCGGCAGGTAGACCTTCCCCACGATGGTGGGGATGCCGCCGCCCATCGCCTGGGCGGCCTCGACCAGACCGCCGTCCACCTCTCGGACGGCCGTCTCGACGAGCCGGGCGAAGAAGGGGATGGCGCCGATGGAGAGCGGCACGATCATGGCGGTGGGACCGATGTAGGTCGGGGTGCCGGTGACCAGGCCGATGATCCAGGTGGTGGTCGGGATCAGGGCGATCAGCAGGATGATGAAGGGCATCGACCGGCCGATGTTCACGATCACGCCGACGATCTTGTTGATCGGGCGGTTCTGCAGCAGGCCGCCCTTGTCGGTGAGGACCAGGAGGATGCCCAGCGGGAGTCCGCCGAGGACGGTGACCGCGGTGGCCCAGAGCACCATGTAGAGGGTGTCGTAGGTGCCCTGGGTCAGCAGGGGCTGCATTTCGGACCAGGTCACTGGGCACCGTCCTTGATCAGTTCGGCCTCGTCGACGGCCTCGGCGGCGCTCTGGTCCTCGTCCACCACGTCGACCTGGAGGCCCTGTTCGCGCAGGAAGCCGACCGGGACGACGTTGTCCTCGTAGCGGCCGGGCAGCTCGATGCGCATCCGGCCGACCTGGCGCCCGCCGACGGTGTCCATGGCGGCGCCGAGGATCGAGATGTCGATGTTGTACGTGCGGGAGAGCTGGGAGATGACCGGCTGGGTGGCGGCGTCTCCGTGGAAGGTCACGTCCACCACGGTCCGGTCCGGGCCGGAGGCGGTGCCGCTGACCGGGAAGAGCTCGGCGGCGAGTTCGGAGCCGGGGGTGGCCAGCAGCTCGGCGACGGTGCCGGACTCGACGATCCGGCCCTTCTGCATGAGCGCGGCCGAGTCGCAGACGGTCTTGACAACGTCCATCTCGTGCGTGATCAGCAGGACGGTGAGGCCGAGCTGCCGGTTGAGGTCGCGCAGGAGCTGGAGGATCGAGCGGGTGGTCTCGGGGTCCAGGGCGCTGGTGGCCTCGTCGGAGAGAAGCACCTTGGGGTCGCCGGCCAGGGCGCGGGCGATGCCGACACGCTGCTTCTGGCCGCCGGAGAGCTGGCCCGGGTAGGCCTTGGCCTTGTCGGCGAGGCCGACGAGGTCGAGGAGTTCGAGTGCCTTGCGGGTCCGCTCGCGGCCGGAGACGCCGAGGATTTCCAGGGGCAGTTCGACGTTGGCGGCGACGGTCCGCGAGGACAGCAGGTTGAAGTGCTGGAAGACCATGCCGATGCGGCTGCGGGCCTCGCGGAGCTCCTTGCCGGCGCGGCGGCTGTTGCCGGCCAGCGCGGTGAGGTCGACGCCGTCCACGGTGACGGTGCCGGAGGTGGGGCGCTCGAGCAGGTTGACGCAGCGGATCAGGGAGGACTTGCCGGCGCCGCTCTGGCCGATGACTCCGTAGATCTCGCCCTCGCGGACGTGCAGGTCGACGCCGTCCAGGGCGGTGACCTCGCGGCCACGGGACTGGTAGACCTTCGTGAGGCCCGATGTGGTGATCACAGGATTTCCGTCGCTGTCGAGTGCGCGGCGGGGGTGGTGCCGGGCACGGGGCAAACATCTGTGGACGCGATGCGGGTCGGAACCGGGACGAACCGGAAACGGACGCGTGCGCGGGGCGGCGCGGTCCAGCGGGTGGACGGGCGGCGCCGGGGTCTCGCTTCGGGGCGCGAGGCGCGGGAAAGGGGCCCTCAGAAGGCGCACATTCGACACATACAACGAGCACCGGGCGTCATCATCGCCTCGGTCGCAAGGGTGCGGCTGCTCGTCGTGGTCATGGGCCCCAGTAAAGCAGAGCGTCCGCCCTGGCCATCAATATTGTCCGAATAGCGGACAGATTTCTGCCGCATACCGGACGGGAGGGGCCCTTTCAGCGCCCCGCCCCGACCTCCAGCACACCGGCCTTGACCTGCACGGACACGGCCGAAAGATCCGGTACGACCAGATCCGCGACCAGCTCTTCGGCGGGGTGGGTTGTGGTCAAGGCCACGGTCCGCATACCGGCGGCGCGACCGGCCGCCAGCCCGGCCGGCGCGTCCTCGAAGACCACGCAGTCGGCCGGTGCCACCCCCAGCCGCCGGGCGGCGAGCAGGAAGGGCTCCGGGTCGGGCTTGCCGCGGGTGATGTCCTCGGCCGCGACCAGCTCGGGCACGGCCAGGCCCGCCTCGCGCAGCCGGGCCTCGGCCAGCGGCCGGGTGGCCGAGGTGACCACGGCCCAGCTGCCGGCCGGCAGGGCGGCGAGCAGGTCCTTCGTGCCGGGCAGCAGTTCCACTCCCCCGGCCACGTCCGCCGCCTCCAGCTCGTGGATCCGGGCCAGCGCCGCCGGGACCCGGGCCGCCGGCAGCAGGTCGGCGACGATCTCGGCGGCCGGCCGGCCGTGCAGGGCGACCCGGGCGAAGTCGGCGGCGCCGAGCCCTTCCTCGGCGGCCCAGCGGCGCCAGCAGCGGTCCACGGAGGCCATGGAGGAGACGAGGGTGCCGTCGTTGTCGAAGAGCAGGGCGCGTGCGGTGAAGGTCATCCCTCAAGGGAACCCCGCACCGGGGGGCCCGCGCATCGGGCCGTTGGACCCGTAATACCCTCGCTGCATGCTCGATGCCCTCACCCTCACCCTCGGCGCGGCCGCACTGGCGCTCGCCGCGTGGTGCGGTTTCGCCGCCTACCGGGACCAGTCCACGAAGGACTGGCACTTCATCGGGATGGCCGTGGTGACCGTGCTGGCACTGGCCCAGCTGGTGGTGGGCATCGTCTTCCTGGTCCGCGGGGAGCAGCCGGACGACGGCAAGGTCATCTTCGTGTCGTACCTGCTCGGCGCCCTGGCCGCGATCCCGGCGGCCGGTCTCCTGTCGCTGACCGAGCGCACGAAGTGGGGCTCGGTGACGGTCGCTGCGGCCGCGGTGGTCCTCACCGTGCTGGAAGTACGGCTCACCGACATCTGGGGAGGCTTCAGTGCCTGAGTCCACCAAGGCGCCCACGGCGCAGCAGACGTCCGGCCGGGGCGGCAAGCGGCTGGTGTCGGGCCCCGGCCTGGTGCTGGTCTGGGTCTACGGCGTGATGGTGGTGGGCGCGGTCTCCCGCTCGCTGTACCAGATCTCCACCGAGTTCGACCGGGCCCCGCTGGCCTACTCGCTGTCGGCGGTGGCGGCGCTGGTCTACGCCTTCATCACGTACTCGTTGGTGAGGGGCGGGGAGAAGGCCCGCCGGGCGGCGCTCTTCTGCTGCGCGGGCGAGCTGGCCGGCGTGCTGGTGGTGGGCGCCTGGACGCTGGCCCGCCCCTCGGCCTTCCCCGACGCGACCGTGTGGTCGGACTTCGGGATGGGCTACCTCTTCATCCCCGTGATCCTTCCGATCACCGGCATGCTCTGGCTGCGCGCCAAGCGCTGACCGGCTCCGGGCCACACGCGCGAGGACCGGGTGCCGCGGCACCCGGTCCTCGCGCACATCGGGGGAGGCGGCGCTCAGGCGCTGACCGTGAAGGCGTCCGCCGACAGGCCCGCGTCCTTCTCCAGGACGAGCAGGCGCACCCCGTCCTCGCCGGTGCGGTCGCCCACCTGCTCGTAGCCGGCCCGCCGGTACAGGCGGAGGTTGCCCTCGCTGCGGTGGCCGGTGAACAGCTGGAAGCGGGCCGTCCCGCCGCGGCCGGCCAGGCCCTCCTCCACCGCGCGCAGCAGCCGGGCGCCGAGCCCGTGCCCCTGCATCCGGGGGTGCACGCAGAGCTTGCCGATCCGGGCCGTGCCGTCCTCGCCGGTCACCCCGCGGACCGCGCCGACCACCTCGTCGCCGAGCCGGGCCACCAGCACGCAGTCCGCGGCGAGTTCCGCCTTGACGGAGTCCAGGGACTGCACGAGCGGGCCGATGCGGTAGTTGCCGTACAGCTCGGCCTCGCTCTGGAAGCACAGGTACTGCAGTCTGAAGATCTGCTCGGCGTCCTCTGCAGTCGCCGCAGAGATGGTCACGCTCATGCCCATGTGCGCATGCCTCCCGCTCACCTGGTGGCCCGTTGGTCTACCGCTCCTTTCCCCGCAGGCCAGGAGCCGCAACCTCTGCAGCGAGCATTCTGCGCAGACATCCCAGGCAACGGGAACGAACCGGCCCAAGACTTCCTTGTGAGATACCCAACTCGCCTGCGATTTCCCGGTAGGTGAGGTCCCTGGGCGACAGGAGTGCCCGTAACAGCTCGGGGCAGCGTCCCGGCAGTCGGGCGACGGCCGACCGGAGGACCCGCTGCGCCTCGTCGTCCAGCGCGGCCGCCTCCGGCCCCCCGCTCTCGCCGCCCGCGGGCTGGGCCGCGTACGGCACCTCGCGCAGGGCGCGGCGGCGGGCCGCGCCACGTCGTCTTCGCCGCCGGCTTCCCCGCCGTGTGCGCCGAGGAGTTCGAGGCGGTGCGCCAGGTGGCGGCGGAGGCCGAGGGAGCGGT